>JAGBAU010000040.1 GCA_017938785.1 Clostridia bacterium | reverse complement strand
TATGTGGCGACCGGCAACTCCGTCGCCGTCTGCCAGGCGATTTATTCCAGCGGCCGGCAGGACCAGGTGAAGGTGATTGCCACCGATATTCCCCGGGACCTGTACAGCTATGTGGAGAGCGGTATGGTGATCGGCGTGCTGGGGCAGCATCTGCACACCCAGGGCGAGGTGGCCGTGAAAACCCTGTACAACTACCTGGCGGAGGGAACGCTCACCAGGGATGAGATCAAAATTGCACCGGAACTGATGCTCAGAAGCGCGATCCTGAGCAAGAGGGACGGAAGAACATACGATACAGATAATATAGAATAAATCCAGAAAAACAGACTTGGTCTGTTTTTCTACGAACAAAAAACGAACCGTTTCATTTTTGAGAACGGATTCAAATATGATTCATATATACGAGAGGAGATTACACTTATGCAGACGGTAAAAATCGGTTTTGTACCTTCCACCTGGGAATCCTGGGACGGCAGCGAATATTCTGGAAGACTTCAGTGGGCCAAGGCAATGCGCAAGAGATGCCTGGATGTGATGGCAAAGATCCCCGGCCTGGAAATCGTTGTGCCCGGCGAGGAACTGACTGAGTTTGGCTGTGTCGGCACCGTTGAAGAGGGTATGAAGGTTGCAGAGCTCTTCAAGAAGGAAGAAGTCAAGGGCATGATCGTGGGCAACATGAACTTCGGTTTTGAAACCGCGCTGAATCCCATCCTGTCCAGCATCGACCGTGAAATGCCCATCCTGCATTTCTGCACCAAGAGCGGTCCGTATTCTCCCCAGGGCAACCGAGCCACCGATACCTGGTGCGGCCAGTTCATGACCTGCTCCGCAATGAAGCGCCGCGGCCTGAAGTTTGAACATGTGCTCACCTGCGATCCCGAGGAACCCATCTTCGCCGAGAAGCTGGAAATCTTCACCCGCGCGGTCAATGCCATTTCCCGCTTCAAGGGCGCCCGCATCCTGCAAATTGGCACCCGTCCCACCGGCTTCGAATCCGAATTCTGCAACGAGCAGCTGATGATGAAGAAGTTCCGCCAGACCCTGGTGCCTGTGGACCTGGCCACTGCCTATGAAACCCTGGACGCCATCACTGCGGACGATCCCCGTGTGCAGGAGATTATCAGGGACATCGTGGGCGGCGCAGACGAAATCATCAAGGAAACCCACGATTACGACGGCAGCCTGATCAACCAGGCCCGCTTCGAACTGACCATCAAGACCCTGATGGAACAGTATCACTGCGATGCAGTTGCATCCAGCTGCTGGGAGAGCCTGCAGCATAAGTACGGCATCGCCGCCTGCTCCACCTTCTCCCGCCTGAACAACCAGGGCATCATCACTGCGTGCGAAGTGGACGTGATGGGTGCGCTGACCATGCTGGCCATGAACGCCTGCGCACTGGGCGAAACTCCGGCAGACTTCATCGACTGGACCGACCTGCATCCCACCGAACCCAACACCTGGCTGGCCTGGCACTGCGGCAATGCTGCCTGCGCACTGTGTGCCGACGGCTGCAAGGCTGTGCTGCGCAAGAACGAGCGCCTGGGTCTGTGGAGCGACCATTGCTTCGGCGCCATCGAGTTCCGCATGAAGGACGGCCCGGTGACCTGTGCCCGCATGATGGAATACGACGGCAAGTATACCATGTTCTACGGTGTGGGTGAATCTGTGGACATCCCGCCGATTTCCCGCGGCTGCTATGCATGGGTGAAGGTAAACGATATCGCCGACTGGGAGACCAAGATGATCGAAGCCGGCGTTGTACACCACGGTGTACTGATTCACGACGCCAAGGTTGCAGATGCACTGACCATGTTCTGCAAGTTCCTGGATATCGAAGGCGTGCAGGGCGCATAAGCATTTGAACTGCCGGGAACGGGCGTACGCACAGATGCGCCCGTTTCCTACCCAATCAGCAGGCGGCTGGAGGAAGATGAACATGAAACAGTTTAAGCCTTATCTCGAAAAAGAGAAGCTCAGAAAGTACATGGGCAGCATGACCCAGCTGGCCGGCTTGAAGAAATACCGCCTGGACGACGGCCCTTCCGCCGGCGTTGAAGCGGTGGATGTGCGCACGGGCGGCGGTCTGGAATACACCGTTCTTCCTGGGCGCGGCATGGATATCGCGTGGATGAGCTACAAGGGCGTGCCCATTTCTTACATGTCCAACACAGGCGTGCGCTCTGCTGCCATGTATGAGGCCGAGGGCATGGAATGGCTGCGCGGCTTCTTTGCGGGTATGCTTACCACCTGCGGTTTTGAAAATGTGGGCGGTCCCTGCGATGGCGCCCATCCGGTGATCGGCAACCGCCATTACGGCCTGCACGGCAGGCTCAATACCATTCCTGCCAGCCAGGTTTCTGCCACCGAAAACTGGATTGGCGAGGATTACGTGATGGATGTTGCCGGCAAGGTGCGTGAAAGCATCGTCCACGGTGAAAACATGGTTCTTTCCCGCTGCATCACTTCCCGCTTGGGAGAAAACTGCATTGAACTGCATGACATCATCGAGAACGAGAGCAACCGTCCCCAGCCGATGATGCTGCTCTACCATATGAATCTGGGCTATCCTGTACTGGGTCCGGATACCCGTCTGCTCACCGCTTCCAAGAGCGTGCGCGGCGCGACTGACGAGGCCCAGGCGGAGATCGATAGTCACAACCGCTTCGAGGATCCGGTTCCCGGCCGCACCGAGAGATGCTATTTCCATGTGCCTGCCGCCGGGAAAGATGGCTGGACCTATGTGGCGGTCATCAACGATGCGCTGGAGCTGGGCGTATTGTTCTCCTTCCGCCCCGACCAGCTGAAGTGCATGTGCGAGTGGAAGATGCTCAATGAGGGCGAATACGTGCTGGGCATCGAACCGGGCAATACCTATCCCACGGGCAGACCCAATGCAGAGGCGAAGGGTGAACTGGATATGCTGCAGCCCGGCGAGGTGCGCAATGTGGATATTGCCATTGAAATCCTGGACGGCCCGGAGGCCATTGCTGCGGCGGAGGAGAGGATCGACGCAATCCTGAAGGGAAGTGTTTGAAATGGGAACCATCAAGTTCGGCATCATCGGCTGCGGCCTGATGGGGCGTGAATTCGCTTCGGCGGCGGCGCGCTGGTGCCACCTGCTGGGGAACATTTCTCAGCCGGAAATCGTGGCGGTGTGCAGCCGTACGCTGGAATCCACCCAGTGGTTCCAGAAGAATTTCCCTTCCATCAATTTTGTTACCCAGGATTACCGCGAATTGCTGGCCCGGGAGGATGTGC
>JAGBAU010000039.1 GCA_017938785.1 Clostridia bacterium | reverse complement strand
CATGGTGGATCTGATTGTGATGATCTGCGAGGAAGGCAGCTGGAGCGTGAACCGCATGGGCGTCGATGATCCCGCACGCCCGGCCATCGACGTACAGGCTGCGGAGACGGGCATGCTGTTTGCCTGGATCCTGCGCCGGCACGGTGCGCGCCTTGCAGAATACAGCCCGCGCATCCAGAGCGTGATGCTTTCCGAAGTGCGCCGCCGGTTGCTCGCCCCCATCCTCGCCCATGAGGATTATCCCTTCATGCGCCTGATCGGCAGCTGTCCCGCGCTGATCATGAGCGATCTGCTGCTGACCTGCGTTTTAATGGAAAAGAACCCTGCGCGCCGCCAGCAGCCGGTGAAGCTGCTGCTGCGCCTGCTGGACAAGATTTGTGCAAGCCAGTCCGATCCCAGCGCGCCCATCGAGGAGCGCGTGGCGGACGCCTGCGCCATTGCGGACCTTGCGCGGCTTTTGAAGCGCGTGACCCGCGGCGAACTCGACCTGACCCGCAGCGTACCTCCCGCCGGTTGGCTGGACGATTTGATCATCCCCTGGATCCAGGGCGAGCTCTTCGTCAACCCTGCCGGGGATACCATGCGCCCCCGTATCGCAGGCATGGATCTGTTCCGTCTGGGCCACCTGACCCGGGAACGCTCCCTCTGTGCCCTGGGCGTACAGCTGGGCAACATCACCGAACAGAGCGGCTTCAGCCTCAGCGGACGCATCCTGAACATGGAATACATGCGCGCCGCCCAGGATGAATGCGGCAATCCGCCCCGCCTGCGCCGCGCCGCAGCGGAAAATGGTTCGCTGATGGTCTCCCGCCTGGACAACATGTTCGCCGCCATCGCAGGTATGGGCAACCGCGCCAATGCAGGCGATGTGACCCTCTTTACGGACGGCGCACCCATCCTGGTGGACGCCGGCGGCGCCGTACACAGCCTGCCGATGATCGACGACTGTTCCCCCACCTTCCAGCCCGTAAAGCTGCCGCATACGGATGCGGATTTTAGTCAGGACCGGGATTTGATGAGCGTGGACCTTTCGGAAACCTACCCCGAAGCCTGCCCTGTGGCCGCCTACCAGCGCACCCTGATCACCAGCCGTGCGGAAGGTGTGGTACGCCTGGTGGACGCATTTGAATTCTCTGAACCCGTGAAGGAAGTGGTCTTCCGCTTCGTCACCGCCCAGAAGCCCATCTCCCTGCGGGAATGCGTGCGCATGGGCCCTGTGGATTTAAGCTGGGACGGTGAAATGCTGCCCGAAATCACCGAGCTACCCGTCAGTGACGCCTTTACCGGCGGCAGCTGGCTGGTGAGCCTGCGCATGCAAAACGTCCCTCGCCGCTTCATCTGCGGATTTACATTTGAACGGAATTGATTTTATAAACCATAGAAAGGGCTGCGCAATGAAAGTCAACTACGATTATGTGAAAAAATCCATGTTGAAAGGCACCAAAGAACGCTGCGAAGCGAACTACCTGAGTAAGCTTTCTCTGTCTATTACTGAAATCAATGAGGCCACCCTTCTCCCCGGAAAAATGTCTGAAGGCGGCGGTATCTTCGATAAGGATAGATACTACGATCATTCCCACCTTCAAAATGCGTACGCCTGGGCAAAGGCATATCCTTTCAATGAATCTGAACTGATATATGATGACAGAGAAGTTTTATATCTGGGAATGTTCCATGATACTTGGGGCCATTGCATCACAGATTGCATCAGCCAGCTCTGGCCCTTGTTCTCCGAAAATGTTCCCGAGTATATTCGAAACGCTCAATGGGTTTATACTACCCAGCATCCTGCACCGCTGCCTGCCAACTTCTTCAGGCTGCTTCAAATTCTGGGGATTGATATAGAAAAACTGGAATACATATCAAAACCCACCAAGTTCAAAAAAATCTATTTGCCTGATAAAAGCTTTTATGTCGATGCTGATACAAAGCACCGAATGTATACGCTTGAATACAAAGACATAATAGACCGAATTCTTTCAAAGATTGATGCGGACGAGAGATATCCCAAAATCTATTTCACCCGAACTGCATTTTCAGGCAACCGCGATTTCGGTGAAGAAGCCATTGAAAAAGTGTTCCGCGATATGGGTTACCATATTGTAAGTCCGGAGAAATTCTCTTTTGAGGAACAAGTTGCAATGCTGAAGGGCTGCAAAAGCTTTACAGCGACCGAAGGATCCTGTTCTCACAACGCCCTGTTTATGCAGCCCGGAAATGAACTGATTACAATTCGTAAGATTGATCATTTCTATGCATATCAATACCCCATCAATGCAATGAAAGAATTGAATGCAATATGTATCGATGCAAACCTGAGCCATCTTCCTAACAATCGAAAAAGGCCATGGCTTGGTCCCTTCTTTGTGTATGTAAACAAACGAATGGCCGCTTTTGCGGGTGTTCAGCCGCATTTCCCTGTAAAGACATACTGCCGATATGCCTATCCTCAGCTGAAGAAAATGGTAAAGCGCAGGCTGAAACGCATACTCCACACGAAATAAACACAAAAACCTCCCTTGCGGGAGGTTTTTCTTTCCGGTGCGTTTACAGCTTGGAGGCTGCTTCCTCGTCCAGAACGATGATGGCGTTGGGATGCATGCGCAGGGCGGATGCGGGCAGGTTGGGGTTGATTGCGCCCTTCACCAGGGTGAGCACTGCATCTGCCTTGTCGGCGCCGGTGGCGATGAGCAGAGCCTTGCGGGCGCGCATGATGGTGCCTACGCCCATGGAGATGGCCTTGCGCGGAACTTCATCAGCAGAATCGAAGAAGCGCTTGTTGGCGTCGATGGTGGATTCGGTCAGGGTGATGATGCTGGTGCAATCCGGATAGGCTTCTGCGGGCTCGTTGAAGCCGATGTGGCCGTTGCGGCCGATGCCCATGAACTGCAGGTCGATGCCGCCGGCAGCATTGATGGCCTCTTCGTATGCCACTGCGTTGGCTTCCACATCGCCGATGCCGCAGGGAACGTGGGTGTTGGCCTTATCGATGTTTACATGATCGAACAGGTTGTCGTTCATGAAGTAACGATAGCTCTGGGGATGATCGCCTTCCAGGCCCACATATTCGTCCAGGTTGTAGGTGGTCACCTTGGAAAAGTCAACCACGCCATCCTTGTTCATGCGAATCAGCTCGGCATAGGTGGGTACCGGAGAAGAACCGGTGGGCAGGCCCAGCACCATGTTCGGCTTGTTGAGAATTTCGGCGGCGATGATGGTTGCGCAAGCCTTGGCGGCCAGTTCACGGGTCTTGTAAACATGAATCTGCATTGTGGTTTCCCCCTTAATTGTACTTTTTAAAGCAACCGCGGGGTTTCCTCGCGGATGATTTCCATCATTGCATCCCACTTCCGGTTCATATCGGCAACGAGCTTGAACTGGGTACGGGTGCGGTCCAGGTTGTGGTCGGGACGGTGGATGCGGAAGTAGGTGTCCCCCTCCAGGTAATCGGTGAGGAAGCGGATGCCGCATTCATAGGTCATGAGCTTCGCGCCCATGGGCAGGGTTTCGATTTCGACGGGCGTAAGGGCGCTGCCGCAGGCGGAAAGGAAGCCCTTCGAATAGGCCCGGAAGAGATCCAGGCTCATTTCGATCTTGTCCAGATCCCGCTCGTCCTCCGCGCCGGTGCTTGCGCCGAAACGGATGGAATCGCCGAAGTCGTTGCCGCTGAGGCCCGGCATGACCGTATCCAGATCGATCACGCACAGGGGTGCACGTGTTTGGGCGTCCAGCATGACGTTGTTGAGCTTGGTATCATTGTGGGTGACGCGCAGGGGCAAATCTCCCTTTTCGAGGAGTTCCAGCATACAGCCTGCGTTTTCGGCTTCGCGCAGGGCGAAATCAATCTCCCTCTGCACCAGCTTCGCACGGTCCAGGACGTCGGCCTCGATGGCACGGCGCAGCTTGCTTACGCGGTTCAGGGTGTTGTGGAAGGCCGGAATGGTCTCCGTCAGCTTCTCCGCCGGGAAATCCGCCAGCTGCATCTGGAAGGTACCGAAGGCTACGGCGCTCTGATAGAAATCCTGCGCGTTCTCCGCACGGTCCAGGCAGAGGCTATCCTCCACGAAAGCGTATATGCGGTAGTAGCCCGCTTTATCCGCATCTCCATTATAGCAGGTATAGGCCGCGCCGTCCACCGCAGGAACCAGATGCAGGGCATGGCGTTCATCCAGGCCCTTGCCGCGCAGATGGTCGATCACCTGCGAGATGTTGTTCATCAGGCCGGGAACATCCTTGAAAATATCGTTGTTGATGCGCTGCAGGATGTAGCGCTTTCCGGCGTCGGTGACCACCAGGTAGGTGCGGTTGATATGGCCGTTTCCATAGATTTTGCAGGAGAGCGGCTTACCCTCCAGGGCAAATTGCCGAAGTACATCAAACATGGGATTCTTCCTCCGCCTTGCGCAGGTTCTTTTGTATCAGTTCTCCCGGCGCGATGCTGCGGGAGAATTCAGAGGGCGTCATGCCGTACCACTTCTTGAACAGATAGGAGAAATGGCACACGGACGAAAAGCGCAGTTCATCCGCAATCTGGGAAAAACTCATTTCACCCTGCTTGATCAGGCGCTTGCTCTCCTCCAGCTTTTCGCGGCGTATGTAATCGCTGGGTTTGGTTTTCAGGTGGCGGGAGAAGAGCACCGACAGGTAGGACGGGCTCACGTTCACCGCCTTGGCCACGCCTGCCACGGTGAGTTTATCATAGATATTCTCCGTAATGTAGCGCAGGGCCTGGTCCACGATGTTATTTTCGCTGTTTACACTGTAGGGCCGGGGCAGGGGCGTGCCCGGTTCCCCGCGATATGCGCGGCGAATCATGCACAGCAAAAACTGCATCAGCTGGCAGCAGATGAAATCTCCGCTCAGCACGTCCGCCTGGCGGGATTCCCGCAGAATGCTGTTGAGCAGCGCCGCGCCCGCAGAATCCACCTTCAGCGTTTGGTTAAGCAGGATATCGATATAATCGCAATCCATATCGAAGGTAATGGTCAAAAAGCACACCCGGCCATCCTCCTCGGCATACTGGGAATGCCACTGGTCGAGGCCGTAGAGCATCATCTCCCCGGGCTCCAGAATGTACTCCTGGCCGCCGACGATGGAGTGCATGCTGCCCTTGTCCATGTAAGTCAGTTCATACTGGCGGTGGGCTTCGCCCTTAAAGAAGAAGCCGTTTTCCTTCTCCTGATAGAAGAGCGTGCGGATACCGCGAATGTTCATGTTGGCAGACAAAACGCTCATGCTGCCGTTCCCTTGCCGGGGCACACTCACAACCTGCGCATCCCTGTGCATGCACAGATGAATTTCACAGCTTTCATCGAAGGGAATCACACAATAATAGATTCCCCGGCTCACACACACGGGCTTATCCAGATAAAATGCCTCTATATCCCCGGAATCTGCGCTCCGGGAAACGAGCAGCACGGCCATGCCGCTTTCATAATCCATGTAGACGTCGGCATTGGCGCACTGATAGAATGCATCCGTTTTGCCCACAATGCTCTGCTGGCGCGTGATCCACTTATCACCCGTCGGGAAACCGTGGGCGGCAAGCCGCTCTCCGAGTACGCGGCCATAGGTTGAAAAACTCAGCCGGTTCAGATTTCGTATCACTGTTTCTGCGCCTCTTTTGTATTGATATTGAATCCAGTGAATGCTTAAAATCACCGTTTAAATTATATCACATATACCGCGAAAAACAAGATTCCGGCCTTACGTCTCAATCCGCAATATTTATATATTCTTTATTTCCTTACAGAATCCTTCTGGAAAACGGAAAAACAACGCCGCCCGCAAAGGCAGCGTTGTTTCGTATTTCAATGGTATTGATCGAAGGGCTGATCGCAGCGGGGACATGCCGCGGGCTTCCAGGCGGAAACCTCCGCCTCCCAGCCGCACTTTTCACATCTCCAGATTGCGCTCTTTCCCTTTCCGGAGCCGATTGCGCAGCTCACCCAGCCATTTCCCTTGGCAGTAAACGGCTTATCCTTCTTTTCCATGGGCATATCAGCTGCGGGTGATATAGTCCACAATGCCCTTCCACAGGGGCATATAGCCTTCCCAGTTCACGAACTCCGGCGGGCCCCAGTGGGGTGCGCAGTCGGAGGCGAACATGGCGCTGCGGCCCTCGCCGAAATCGGCAAAGGCAATAAAGGGATCGCCGTCGATGGTCATAACCACATCGCCCTCAGGAATGGCCACGGTCTTGTTGTAGCCCAGGAAATGGGGCCAGTTCTTCGGAACGTCCTTCAGTGCGGGATGCTCCTTCACCATATCCGGATAGATGCCCTCCGGATGCTCCATCAAATCATCCACCTCGAGGCACTTGACAGGCAGCACATCCTTGATTGCAGTGTGGCCGTACTTTGCGCTGGCGTCCACACCGGAGAAAGCCATGTAGCCGCCCACCATCAGGAACGCGCCGCCGGCCCTGACGTAGTCGCGGATCAGCATGCAGCGGTTGGGGGTACGGATGGACTTACCGAAGGTGTCCGGATGCAGCAGCAGTGTGTTGGAACCCGTATCGGACAGGATTACGCATGCATACTTCTGAATCTCCTCCATGGTGGTGGGGAATTCATAGGGAATCTTGTGGTTGGGCAGGTAATCCACCTCATAGCCGGCCTTTTCAAGGGCTTCAATCAGCCACTTGCCGCCCTCCTCATAGACGGAGGTATAGAAGGTGTCAAAGCCCTTCACATGTGTGGTGTGGCTGGACCAGGACTCGCCTGCAAGCAATACCTTTTTGGGCATTTCATTTTCCTCCTCGTGCACCTGCATCTGCGCAGGCTGTTTATGTAAATTATAACACATTCCACTGCATACTTTCCACATAAATTTGCAATATGCGCAAAAATGATGTATAATTTTATACTGTATAATAAGGATTCGGAGGGTTTCCATGAAGAAGGGTAATTTCAAGGCGCTGCTGCCCATTCTGGTGTTCATCATTTTCTATCTGGGTCTGGGCATACTGTTCGAATACGTGCTCAAGATTCCCATGGGCTTTTACAACATTCCCATCGTCGTCGCCTTCCTGCTGGCACTGCTGGTGGCCTGCCTGCAGAATCCCAAAATGAAGTTTGATGACAAGATCGAACTGATGGGCAAGGGCATCGGCAACAAGGATATCGTGACCATGATCCTGATTTTCATGGCCGCCGGCATCTTCGTGGGCGTGGTCGGCCGCAGCAGTGCGGAAAGCGTCGCCTACTTCGTGCTTTCCATGATTCCCGCGCGCTTTGCCGTGGCGGTGCTGTTCGTGGTCAGCTGCTTTGTATCCCTGGCCATGGGCACCTCCGTGGGCACCATCACGCTGATTACCCCCATCGCGGCATCCATCTCCGCAGCCTCCGGCTTCGCACTGCCGCTGTGCGTAGGCTCCGTTGTAGGCGGCGCCATGTTCGGCGACAACCTGTCCTTTATTTCCGACACCACCATCGCCGCCTGTAACGGCCAGGGCTGCCAGATGAAGGATAAATTCCGCGAAAACTTCAAAATCGCCCTGCCCGCCGCACTGGTTTCCCTGGCGATCATCCTGGTCATGTCCTTCCGCCAACCCGCCCCTGAGCTGGTGCTCAAGGACTACAACCTGATTCAGGTCATCCCCTACCTGCTGGTGCTCATTGGCGGCATCATCGGCATCAATGTATTTGTGGTACTGCTGATCGGCATTCTGTCCGGCTCGATCATCATGCTCGCCACCGGTTCCATTGAAGCCACAGCGCTGCTCTCCAGCATGGGTTCCGGTGCAGCCGGCATGTTTGAAACCGCCATGGTCGCCATCCTGGTTTCCGCCATCTGTGAACTGATCCGCGAAAACGGCGGCTTCGACGCCCTGCTCTCCCTGTTCCGCCGGGTATTCAAGGGCAAGAAGGGCGGCCAGCTGGGCATGGGCCTGCTGGTCGGCGCAATGGACATCGCCACCGCCAACAACACCGTCGCCATCGTCATGGCTAACCCCATCGCCCGCGACATGTGCAAGGACTACGGCATCACCCCCCGCAAGGCAGCTTCCCTGCTGGACACCTTCTCCTGCATCTTCCAGGGCATCATCCCCTACGGCGCGCAGCTGCTGGTGGCCATCTCCGCATGCAGCGAGCTGGGCTACGCCATCTCTGCCTTCGACATTATCCCCAACCTGTTCTATCCCTTCTTACTGCTGGTCAGCTCGCTGATCTTTATTTTCGTGATTCCCGACAGGAAGCGTTGATTCCAGGCCCCGCATCACGCGGGGCTTTTTCATACAAATCCACAAACTGCCCATACTAAAACCGGGAGGATAAAACCATGCAAAAAGAAACCCTTATTCAGGAAGCCCGGAGCCTGGAGCAGCGGTGCATTGAGGACCGCCGCTACCTTCACGCCCATGCAGAGACGGGCTTTGACCTGCACGAAACCTATGCTTACATCTGGAAGCAGCTGACAGAAATGGGAATCGAGCCCATGAAATGCGGGCGCTGCGGCATCAGCTGCACCATCGGAAAGCCGGGCAGGACCTTCCTGCTGCGGGCGGATATGGACGCGCTGCCCATACGCGAGGAGACCAATCATCCCTTTGCCTGCCAAACCGGCAGCATGCACGCCTGCGGCCATGATATGCACGCCGCCATGCTGCTCACTGCTGCGCGCCTTCTCAAAAAACACGAGAATGCGCTTCCAGGCACGGTGAAGCTGATGTTCCAGCCCGCCGAGGAACCCCTGGAAGGCGCACGGGATATGATTGACGCAGGTGTGCTCGAAAACCCCAGGGTGGACGCTGCACTGATGTTCCACGTGATGACCGCCCAGACCATTCCTGTGGGCACGGTGATCATCTCTGCACCCGGAGTGAGCGCACCCGCGGCGGGCACCTTCAGTATACATGTTCAGGGCAAGGGCTCCCACGGCGCCATGCCCCACACGGGCGTGGACCCGATCAGCGTCGCCGCCCACATCCTGATCGCCCTGCAGGAAATCAATGCCCGGGAGATTGCGCCCTCCGACCATGCTGCGCTGACCATATGCAGCCTGCAAGCAGGCATCACCGCCAACGTCATCCCGGACACCGCCCTGCTGCGCGGCAACTTCCGTGCCTTCGCAGACGACACATTTGAATTCATCCGGCAGCGCGTGGAAGAAATCGCCACCGCAACGGCACAGGTCTTCCGGGCTGAGGCGCAGGTAGAATTCCATGCCCATGCGCCCACGCTGATCAACAACGCCGAACTGGCCGCCCTTGCGGAAAAGCAGCTCACCGCACTGTTGGGCAGCGATAAGGTATTCAACGCTGCCAAGCTGGCAGGCAGTTCCGCATCCCGCTCCTCTGGCTCGGAGGACTTCGCAGCCGTCAGCCACCGGGTACCCTCGCTGATGCTGGCGCTGGCCGCCGGGCATCCGGACGAAGGCTATGTGCATCCCCTGCACCATCCCGGCGTGGATTTCGATGAGCGTGCCCTGATTACCGGCAGCGCGGCATATGCCTGGCTGGCCATGCAGTGGCTGGAGGAAAACAAATAAACGAGACCGGAGGGCATTCCCTCCGGTCTCATCATTCACTTCCTATTCTTTTTCTGGGCCTCATCCCTCTGCCGGCAGATTTCCGCCCAGCTGGGCTGCTGGCTGAGTTTTTCCGCGAATTCCTTCAAAGCACCCGGAATGTCGATGCCCTGGGGACAGATCTTGGCACACTTGCCGCAGGCAATGCAGGCGGCGGGCGTCTTATCCTGGGGCATAGCCTCGATGGCCATGGTCACGTTGAAGCTGGCTGCATAGCGGAAATCATTGTATTTGGCCAGCAGATCCGGAATATCCAACCCCTGGGGACAGCCGTCGCAGCAGTAGCGGCAGGCGGTGCAGGGAATGGAATCCTTCAGGGTTTCGGCAATGTCCATCAGCACAGAGGTTTCTGCTTCGCTCAGCGGCCGCAGAGTCTCGAATGTGCGGATGTTATCCTGCATCTGCGCCAGATTGGACATTCCGCTCAGGATCATCTTCACGCCGGGAACGCCCTGCAGCCAGCGAAACGCCCATGCAGGGGCGCCCTCATCGGCGCGCAGTGCGTTCAACTTCGCCGCGGCTTCCTCCGGCAGGTTTGCAAGGTTTCCGCCGCGCAGGGGTTCCATGACCCACACGGGAATACCGCGCTTTGCCAGCAGTTCGCACTTCTCCTTCGCCTTCTGCAGGGTCCAGTCCAGGTAGTTCAGCTGAATCTGGCAGAATTCCATGTGTTCGCCGCAGATATTCAAGAATTCCTCCATACACTGCAAGCTGCCATGGGTGGAGAAACCCAGATGACGGATGCGGCCCCGCTTCTTCTGCTCGATGAAATAGTCCAGGATGCCCCACTTGGGATCCAGATAGGTGTGCATGGATTTATCATAGACGTTATGCAGCAGGTAGAAATCAAAGTAATCCACGCCGCACTTTTCCAGCTGTTCCTCGAAGACCGCAGCCGGATCGTAACTGGCGCTGATCTGGTGACCCGGATACTTGGTGGCCAGGTAGAAGCTGTCCCGGGGATAGCTGGCCAGCACTCGTCCCAGCACACGCTCGGATTCGCCGCCGTGGTAGGGATAAGCGGTATCGAAATAATTCACACCCGCAGCCATGGCACAATCCACCATGCGCGCCACATGTTCCTCGTCCACGTGCTCACCCGCCATGGGCAGGCGCATGGCGCCAAAGCCCAGCATGGACAGCTTTTTATCCTTGAATTCGCTGTATATCATGAATTTCCTCCGTTCCGCACAAGCCCGTTTGTATCGGAAATTTACATACAAATTCTAGCACGTTCCCGATCTGATTACAAGTGCAGAAACCCCGCATTTGCAAGCTTTCTGACAAAAATCGTCTTGACAAAATGCGACATTTGCGTATAATATGAATATAAGGTATTAAGTTTATTATGTTATAACAATAACAATTATATATCCAGGAGGTACACACAGATATGAATAACAATCTTCCCTTCATTCTGGATTTTGATCTTGTAACCGGTATGTGCAACAGCGGCAAGGCTCAGCCCACCCACCGCACTGTAGGCAACATGGCTGCTCAGTTCCAGGACACCGAAGCTGCCAAGGCCATGGCTGACAAGCCCATCTACGATTTCTATGAGCTCAACCAGATTCCCGAAACCGCAGGCGATCTGAAGTTCGGCACCAGCATCGTTTATCCCGGTAAGGTTGGCGATGAATACTTCATGACCAAGGGCCACTTCCACACCCTGCTGGACACCGGCGAAGTTTACTACTGCCTCTCCGGCGAAGGCGCCATGCTGATGGAAACCCCCGAAGGCGATGTTGACCTCCAGTGGCTCAAGCCCGGTGTTGCCGTATACGTTCCTCCGCGCTGGGCACACCGCTCCATCAACACCGGCAAGGAAACCCTGGTCACCTTCTTCGTATTCCGCTCTGATGCAGGCCACGATTACGGCACCATCGAGCAGAAGGGCTACCGCAAGCTGGTGGTCGAGAAGGACGGCAAGCCGGTCATGATCGACAACCCCAAGTGGGCCGAATAATCCTTGATTCAAAAGAGCAAACGATCTTGCGTCGTTTGCTCTTTTTCTGTTATACTTGTGTGAGAATAGAAACAGTCAGGTGATTTCCATGATCCGAAACATCATCTTTGATATGGGTAATGTGCTCATTCGCTACGCCCCCGAATACTTCATTGAACGTGCAGGTATCGAGGACCTTCAGGACAAGGCCCTTCTTTTGAAGGAAATCTACCATTCCCCCAAATGGGCCCTGATGGACTATGGCAAGCTGAATGAAGAAGAATTTGAAGAGGATTTACTTTCTCGGCTTCCTGCTCACCTGCATCAAGTAGTGCCCGAGCTGCTCCGCCACTGGAACCTCCCTGAACCCATCCCCGGCATGGCGGAATTCATTGCCGAGTGCAAAAACGCAAACCTCGGCATTTACCTGCTCTCCAATGCCAGCCTGCGTCAGCCGGAATACTGGCCGAAGGTTCCCGGCCATAAGTTCTTTGACGGCACAGTGATATCCGCAATCGAAGGCTGCGTAAAACCTTCCCTCGAAATCTTCCAGCGTCTGCTGAAGTGCTATCGTCTGAAGGCAGAGGAATGTTTCTTCATAGACGACATGGCGGAAAACGTGGATGGTGCAAAGCGTGCCGGTATTGATGGATATGTATTCGACGGAGATATAGCTGCGCTGCGCAGCATCCTCTCCTCCCTCGGCGTTGGCCTGTAAAGAAAGCAAAGTCCCCTGAAACATACGTTTCAGGGGACTTTTTTGTAAAAAGGTGCCCCTCCCACATCGGCGGGGTGCATGCCGGATATGAGAGGGGCTGAAAGGAGTGTATGGAACTTACTTTACGGCGATGCCGCGGTTTGCCTTGGAACGGTCGATGGACAGGATGATCATGAACAGTACGAACAGACCAAACACAACGTCCTGCCAGTAGGCGTCAACACCGATGAAGGTGAGGCCGTTCTTGATTACGGTAACCGTCAGGGCACCCAGGATGGTGCCCAGGCAGGAACCCTTACCGCCGGACAGGGAGCAGCCGCCCAGAACGCAGGATGCAACCATCATCAGGGTATAGGGATCGCCGATGGTGGGGTCGGAGGACTTGATCTTGGAAGCCAGGAGCACACCGCCCAGGGAAGCGCAGGCGCCAGCCAGGGTGAAGATGATGATCTTGGTGCGATCAACGCCCATGCCGGCCACGCGGGCTGCGCGCTCGTTGCCGCCGATGGAGAAGATCGTGCGGCCGAACACGGTGCGGGTCTGCAGGATGTAGAACACAACTGCAATCACAGCAGCGATGATCAGCGGCAGCGGAATCCAGTTGAACAGGGTGATCTTGTACCATTCGTAGGTGCCCTTCATCAGGCGCGGAATGGACTCAGCCTTGTTGGTAATCAGGTAGGCAACGGAGGTCCAAACGGACATAAAGCCCAGGGATGCGATGAAGGAAGGAACCTTCAGCTTTACGTGTACGATACCCATCAGCAGGCCGGAAATCATACCAACCAGCAGGCAGACCAGAAGGGCCAGCAGCATAACGCCCACATAAGCGGGGTCTTCCACGCCCGCAGCCTTGTACTTTTCAGCAAACATCACGATGATGCGGACATAGAGTACGTTGGAAACGGAGCACATCGCGCCCATGGAGAGGTCGATGGAGCCGAAGATCAGAACGCTGGTCATACCGACTGCCAAGGTGAGCAGAACGGCGTTGTCGCGCAGCATGCTGACGATGTTCATTCTGCCCAGGAAGTTGGGCTGAATCTGCTCAAAGATGAACGCAAGTACAATGATACATACTACAGAGATGTAGCGCATCAGGTTATCGCGCTTGAAGAGCTTCTTGTTTGCAGTCTTTTCACTCATTTTGCACGACCTCCTTACATCATGTGGCTGACAACATCAACCTGGCTGGGCTTGTTGTCAACGCTTGCGTCGAATTCTGCGGTGATCAGGCCGTCCTGCAGCACGATGATGCGGGAAGCCATGCCGATGCACTCATCCAGGGTGTCACCCAGCAGGATGACGCTCTTGCCCTGCGCAACGATTTCGCGGATCAGGGTATAGATGTCCTCACGTGCGCCAACGTCTACGCCGCGGGTGGGATGGTTCAGGATGATGATATCGCATTCGCTGGCCAGGGCGCGGCTGAATACGGCCTTCTGCTGGTTACCACCGGAGAGGGACATGATCAGCGCCTTGGGGCCGGAGGTCTTGATCTTGAGCTTGTCAATCCAAGCAAGGGCCTGCTGATTGATCTTCTTGGGAGATACGCTGAGGCCGGACTTCATCTTTTCCAGGTTGGACAGAGCGATGTTATCCTCAACGGACAGCATGCCGACGATGCCCTCTACCAGTCTCTCCTTGGGGATCATCAGGATGGAGTTCTTGCGGGCAACCTCGGGGGAGCCGAACTTGATCTCCTTGCCGTGCAGCTTGATCTTACCGGCAGTGGGGCTTTCATCGCCGCACAGCACGGAGCAGATTTCTTCCTTGCCGGAACCAACTACGCCGCAGAAGCCCAGGATTTCGCCCTTGTGGAGCTTAAAGTTGATGTTCTTGAATACGCCGAACTGACCCAGATCTTCAACCTCAAGAACAACTTCGTTGGAAGGCTTGATCTGCTGGTCCAGCTGGTAGTACTCGTTGGTGGAGTTGCGGCCTACCATCATTTCGTACAGGATGGATTCATTGGCTTCCTTGGTGGGAATGGTGCCAACGGACATGCCGTCCTTGTAAACGTAGATGCGGTCGGTGATCTCCAGGATTTCGTCCAGGCGGTGGGATACGAATACAACGCCGTGGCCCTTGTCGGCCAGCTTGCGCATCTGCTTGAACAGGGTCTTGACCTCTTCCTCGTTCAGAACGGAGGTGGGCTCGTCCAGCAGGATCAGGCAACTTGCGCCGTCTTCGCGCTTGGCAACATTTACAACCTTTGCGATTTCAACCATCTGGCGGGTTGCGAAGTTCAGGTCGATGACCTTCTTCTTGACCGGAATGTTGGTGATATCGCAGTTGGCCAGAACCTGTTCAGCATCCTTGTTCATGGCGGACCAGTTGATGAAACCACCCTTGCGGTAGTTCTTCTCATGGCCGAAGAAGATGTTCTGGGAAACGTTTAGGTTGACGATCAGGGACTGCTCCTGGAATACCATGCCGATACCTTCGCGGTTGCCGTCCATGGGGTTCTTGGGAGCGTACTCCTTGCCATGCATCTCCATGGTACCGGAGGACTGCGGCTGTGCGCCGATGATGATCTTCAGAAGCGTGGACTTGCCGGCGCCATTTTCGCCGACCAGACCAACGATTTCGCCCGGATAAACCTCCAGGTCAACGCCCTTGAGTGCCTGGGTGCCGGAGAAGGACTTCGTAATGTTCTTTGCTGCAAAAAGCGGCTTTCTGTTTTCCATATTCATCCTCCTCTCTTATTTGCTGATAACGGTCTTGCCGTGTTCGCAGGTCAGGATGACGCAGAGCAGGATGATCAGACCCTGGATACCGTCGGTGATGAATGCGCTCACGTTGCACATCAGAAGGCCGTTGTTCAGGATGGTCATGATCAGAACACCGATCAGGGTGCGCTGCACGCCGCCCTTACCACCGCTCAGAGCAGTACCGCCGATAACTACGGCAGCCTGTGCGGGGAACATCTGGTTGTTGCCGATCTGAATCTGACCGATGCCCAGGCGGATTGCGCCCAGAACGCCGGCGATACCGCTCATCAGGCCAGCCAGCATGAAGACGCGGATCTTGACCCAGCCAACGTTAACGCCAACAGACTTCGGGATGGCTTCGTTGGTACCAACGGCATATACGTGACGGCCGAAGGCGGTGTATTCCTGGATGATCAGGCAGATCACGAACATCAGCAGGGCAACCCAGGTGATGAAGGGAATGCCCAGGATGGACAGCTTGGCAGCGCCCAGCATCATGGGGTCCGTGATCTTGAGGATGCGGGAATGATAGGATACGCGGCCCAGACCCATGCAGACATACATGAAAGCATAGGATACCATGAAGCCGGGAACGCGCAGATAGACGTTGATCACGCCGATCAGGAAGCCCACCACTACAGCGGACAGGATGGCCAGGGCTACGCCGAAGAGGCCCAGGTTAAAGTTGAAAACCTCGTTGGCGACGAAAACGCCGGCCAGGGAACCGGCCATACCAACCACACCGTTGATGGAAAGGTCGATGGAACCGATCATGATAACGTAAGTAAGACCCAGTGCTACGCACAGCGGGATTGCCAGCTGCTTGAGGATGGCCACGACGTTGCTGGGAGCCAGGAATACGTCGAATCCGCACAGCACGCAGAAGACGAGGATCATGAATACCAGGATGATGATCGGCGCTACGCGCATGATCTTATCCATGGAATTTGCACGCTTGACCTTCTGCGCAAATTCCTGAGGAATCGTCATGTTTGCGCCTCTTTCATTTGCCATTCGCTTTCACTCCATTCGTTAAAAATCCATCTATTTCAATCCGGCGTACCGGATTGGTTGCAAAAGAAAAAATGGTGGTAAAGAATAAACAATTCTGAGGAAGGTTCTCTAGCGGGAGTTCGCTCTCATGATGCGACAAAGCCCGTTTGCCCAATCGTAGAAAGAAAGGGGCTGGGCGAAAACCCAGCCCCTCGAATCCACATTCAACCCTTAACTAGAAAGTCAGAGAGAATTAGTCTGCCTTGCAGAAGTATACATCGGAGAAGTCGAAGGCGGGAGCGGAGCTCATGTACTCTTCAACGTTCTCAGCGGTGATAACGGTTGCGGGAGTTGCGAACAGACGATAGTCCTCGGGGATCTGCTCAACATCCAGCAGGCCGGTCCATACGGCGTAGCACAGAGCCAGGGTGTAGCCGCCCTGCAGGTAGCCGTTGGAGGAAACGGTAGCGGTGCAGTTGCCATCAGCGATAGCCTGAACGATGTCGGTGTTGGCGTCGAAGCCAGCAACAGCGACCTTGCCCAGCAGGCCAGCAGCTTCCAGAGCCTGGAGGGTGCCGGTTGCCATGTTGTCGTTTGCGCACCAGATTGCCTTAACCTCGGGATACTTGGTCAGGTTGGTTTCAACCAGGGTCAGAGCCTCGGTGGTGTTCCAGTTTGCGGTATCGTCCAGAACAACTTCGATCTTGCCGCCGGCTGCGTTTACTTCTTCAACTGCCTGATAGAAGCCCTTTACGCGGTCGATGGAAGCGGTGTTGGTCAGCATGCCTTCGATGCAGAATACCTGGCCTTCGTTGCCGATAGCGGCGAACAGGGCCTTAGCTGCGGTGTAAGCATTGACGGTGTTGTCGGGAGAGGTGTGGCATACCCAGTTGGGCAGGTCCATGGGAGATACGTCATCTTCCTTGTTCCATGCAGTGCCAACGTAGCCGCCGGATTCTGCCATGGCTTCTGCCAGGGACAGAGCGATGGTGTTCTCGTTGGGGTCAGCATAAGCGATGGCGTTGCCGCCGGCCTTAGCTGCGAAAGAAGCCATGTTCTGTACTTCTACGTTGGAGTCGCCGCCGGAGTCCAGAACCTGGGTGACGTACTTCTGGCCGATGCTGTCCAGGTACTCACAGAACATTTCCATACCAGTTGCGATGTTGGCGATGTAGGGGTTGGTCAGGTCGCGTACGGATACTGCGACGTACAGTTCGGTGTCCAGCTTCTCCTGGGGGATCTGAGCGGGATCGATCTTGAAGGACTTGAGGTTTGCATAGTCTACTTCTGCCATTGCTGCGCAGGAGAGAACCAGCATGAGAGCGAGAACCAGAGCCAGAACTTTCTTCATTGTGTCTTCCTCCTTATTGTTTATCCGGTTACCAACCGGGCAGGAACAGGGTGAATTGTGGTTCGTTTCACAGTTCCAAAAACGTTCGCATATGTCACTACATTATGACTTTCAAACGTTATATTTACATTATAGGACATTTTAAGCGTTTGTCAAGACCCAAAGCCAACTTTTTTGCAGTTAAGATGATAATTTGATTATCAAACCAAACGCTTTATGGCTATGCATTCAAAAAATTCACCGAAAAACTTATGGTCTTTGACGATTTATGAGCATTTTGGGCACTTTGACTGTTTGTTATTATGTACCTACAAATCAGGGCTCCACGTCCAGCATGGCCAGGGTTGCGGGAACTTCGTGGGCGGTGTTGACCTTCTCATCATCCACAACGCAGTCGAAGCAGGAGACGATGATCTTATCGCCCCAAACGCAGGGCTCGCCGGGCTCGTCCAGGCCGCCTTCCCAACCGGTGCAGTCGGGGCTTACAGCCAGGCGGGTGATCTTGCCGTCGGGAGAGATCTTGCCGATGGCGTTGGCGGAGAAGTCGGCGACATAGATGTTGCCGTACTTATCGATGGTCATGCCGTCGGTGGTCTTCAGGGTCTCGGGATCGCAGCACCACAGTTCCTTGTCGATGATCTTGTCGCCCTTTTCGCTCAGGTACAGGCGCCATACGCTGCCATCGCCGAAGTTGCCGATGATCAGGCGGCCTTCACGGTCAAATACGATACCGTCAACGCCGTACTGGCACTTGGGGTTCTCGGTGATGAAGGTGCAGATGATGTTTTCATCGGCCAGGGTGTTGGTGCAGTGGATGTTCTCATCGTCCAGACGGAAGCAGTAAACTGCGCTGAGCAGGTTGCCGGATTCGGTCTTGACCAGCTCCATGCAGGACTGGGTGAGGTACATGTAGTCGCCCTTGATGCGCAGTCCGTTGGGATGCTCCATGTTGTCGGCAACAACCTTGCAGTATTCGATATTGCCTTCAGCATCCACGCGCATGCGCAGCACGCGGCCGGTGCGGATCAGATCCTCGCGTCCGGTCCAACCGGCGTTATCGATGATGTACAGGTCGCCGTCGGGGCCGAACTCGATGCCCATGATGCGGCATTCGCCGGTAGCGGGATTGACGGGAACATCGAACCACTTGGTGATCTGCTTGTCGGGGGTGATCTTCAGCACGCAGCTGGGCAGATCCATGTTGGCGAAGTTGGGGCAGGCCAGGATCAGGTTGTTGTCCTTATCGATGGTCATACCATCGGGGGTTGCAACCCACTCCTCGGGCAGCAGGGTAAACAGCTTGGAAGTCTGCATAGGAAGTCCTCCTCTATATATTATAGGTAAAAATTCTTACTTGGCGGCCATCTTTTCGTAGATGGGCAGCATAGCCTGGTAGCAGGCCTCGAACATATCCTTGACCGGGGCATAGGCCTTCACGGCTTCGGGATTGGGCTCATGCACAGCAGTGATTTCCATGAAACGGTCGATGGCGTCGAAGTCCTTGAACAGGCCCACGCCCACGCCGCCGGTTACAGCTGCGCCCATGGAGTTGGCTTCTTCCAGCATTGCCGGAGCCTTGATGCGTGCATTGAAGATATCTGCCATCATCTGACGCCATACCGGGCCCTTTGCGCCGCCGGCGATGACCAGGATTTCATTGATATCCAGCTTCTGACGATGGATGTCGAGGATGATGCCCAGGTTCATGGTAACGCCCTCCAGAACGGAGCGCAGAACATCCGCACGGGTGTTTTCCATCTTCAGGCCCAGGAAGGCGCCCTTGGCGTCGGGATTCCAGCGGGGTGCGCGCTCACCCAGCATGTAGGGCAGGAAGATTACGCCGTTGGAACCCACGGGGCTCTTTTCGATTTCCTTGTTGATCAGATCATAAGCGGATACGCCCAGGCGCTCGCCTTCAGCAGATTCGAACTTACAGATCTGGTTCTTCAGCCAGGAATAGCTCATGCCCGCGGCCTGCATGGTGCCGTTGGGGCTGTACTTGCCGGGAACGATATGGGCCCAGGTGACGGTGCGCATCTGGTCATCGAACACGGGTTCATCGCTGGTGGTGGCCAGCCATGCGCTGGAACCGATGCAGGCGTAGGTCTGGCCCGCACGGACAGAGCCTGCGCCGACGTTAGCGCACAGGCCGTCGCCGCCGCCCAGTACAACGGGGGTGCCCACGGCCAGGCCGGTGGCTTCTGCTGCTTCGGGGGTCACGCCGCCCGCCACATGGGTGGAGGGCATGATCTCCGGGAACTTCTCGGCGTCGATGCCGGCGATATCCAGAATCTTATCGGACCAGGTGAGGGTCTTAAGATCCACGCAGCCGTTGCCGGTGGCGTCGGAGGTTTCGGTGAAGAACTTACCGGTGAGCTTCAGGACGATATAGTCCTTGGAGTTGAGCACCTTGTAGGTCTGCTTATAGATATCGGGCTCATTATCGCGCACCCACATCAGCTTCTGCAGGCCGTAGCTTGCGGCGTTGCGGTGGCCGGCGATATGGTAGAAATCGTGCATGGAGATATGCTCGGCGATGGCGTTCTGCTGTGCCTGGGCGCGCATATCCGCCCAAATGATGGAGAGTATAAGGTATACATCCTTCGAAATATCCACAATATGACCGAGCAGGCACAAAATGCACTGCTTAAAATTATTGAGGAACCACCGGCACAGGTCGTGTTTATCATGACCTGTAATAACCGCGCCCGCATTTTACAGACGATTCTTTCCAGAGCAGCAGTAATTCCAATCAGCGTTTGTACACCGCAGGAATGTGCCAAGGCATTGGAAACACTTGCGGATGCTTCGGTAACTGCTGAACAGCGGGAGGAAGCAGCACATCTCTCTCAAGGAAATATTGGAAAAGCCTTGGAGCTTTTGCGGGACGAGAAAAAACTTCAGCTTGCCTGCAGCGCAAGACATGCGGCAGAAATTATCTGTGCAGGGCAGGAGTTTGAGCTGCTTTGCT
>JAGBAU010000038.1 GCA_017938785.1 Clostridia bacterium | reverse complement strand
TACGCCATCGCGGTTACGGCAGGCAATCAGGCGCTGATCGCCAACCTCGCCGCCATCAACGTGGACAGCGAGAACGTGGGCTTCATTCTCTCGCTTCAAGAGTTCAAAAAGATCGAGGAGCTGGAGGAGCAGGTGCGCAAGGAGCGCTACTCCAAGGGCCATGTGGCCTCTCAAACCTTTGATCAAATCTGCAGCGCCTCCCCCGCCATGAACGCCGTGAAGGAAACGGCTATCAAATACGCCCGCTATGATCTGCCCGTTCTGCTGATGGGCGATGTGGGCGTGGGCAAGCGGGCGCTGGCGGAATGCATCCACAATGCAAGCCTCCGCAAACGCAGCCCCTTTGTGGCGGTGGACTGCGGCGGCCTCTCGGCCCAGATGCAGCAAACCCAGTTCATGGGCGCTGCGGATGGCCGCACCAAGGGCGCTTTTGAAATCGCCCACACCGGCACGCTTTTGATCGAGCATGTGGCCATGCTGGATGAATACTGCCAGTATCAGCTGCTGCACGTGCTCAAGCACGGCTGCCTCGTGGGCCTCGACAGCCGCATGATGCTGCCCGTGGATATCCGCGTGATCTGCACCACCGGCCGCGACCTTTACCAGCGCATGCGCGACGGCCACTTCCTGGAGCCGCTGTACTGCATGCTCACCCAGCTGGAGCTGCTGGTACCCTCCCTGCGCGAGCGCGCGGAGGATCTGCCCCAGCTTTTGGATCAGTCTCTGGAGAAGTATTCCACCCTCTACCGCAAGTATGTGCATCTCTCGTCCGATGCGCGCGAGCTCATCTACGCGCAGCACTGGGGCGGAAATGTGCTGCAATTGCAGCTCTTCTGTGAGAAGCTGCTGCTTCTGGCCGATGACAAGCTCATCACCGCCGATTTCGTCTCCCGCCATCTGCCGCGCTCCTTTGCTGCGGCGGAAAACCGCGTGGCTCCCGCGCCCATGGTGGTGCACTCCACCGAGGAGGCGCAGCTCATCGAAACGCTGGAAAAATACGGCGGCAGCCGCGCCCTCACCGCAGAGGCGCTGGGCGTGAGCAAAACCACCCTCTGGCGCAGAATGAAGAAGTTTGGTATCGCGGAAAAGTATCGCTGAACCAGCTTGTGTATTGCCCACCTCATCCGTCTGCCCTTCGGGCATCCACCTTCCCCTCAAGGGGAAGGCAAGGCATCGCGGAAAAGTATCGCTGACATTGTATTTTCTCCCCTTTTATGGGGCTTAAAATAAGGAGGAATTATCATGGCTGCTCCCAAGATCGTAAAGATGGACGTCTACCCCGTAGCCGGCCACGACTGCATGGAACTCAACCTCAGCGGCGCGCACGCTCCCTACTTTACCCGCAACATCGTCATCCTCACCGCTGACGACGGCAAGGTTGGCGTGGGCGAAGTGCCCGGCGGCGAGAAGATCACCAAGGCGCTGGAAGACGTGAAGGATCTGGTTCTCGGCGCTTCCGTGGCTGATTACAAGGGCACCCTCAACAAGGTGCGCGAGTGGCTGAACGCCAATATCAAGGATGACGTCCGCGGTCTGCAGACCTTTGACCTGCGCACCGGCGTGCATGTTGTGACCGCTATCGAAGCCCCCATGATGGATATTCTGGGCCAGTATCTGGAAGTGCCCGTCGCCGCTCTCATGGGCGATGGCGTGCAGCGCGACCGCGTACGTTTCCTCAGCTATCTGTTCTATGTGGGCGACCGCAAGAAAACCGATCTGGAATACGAAGAAGAGCCCGATTCCGATTGCGACTGGTACCGTCTGCGCCACGAGGAAGCCATGACCCCCGAAGCCATCGTAGAGCTGGCCAAGGCCACCCATAAGAAGTACGGCTTCCAGGACTTCAAGCTCAAGGGCGGCGTGCTCGCTCCCAAGGAAGAGCTCAAGGCTGTGCAGGCCATCAAGGCTGCCTTCCCGGATGCCCGCGTTGACCTCGACCCCAACGGCTGCTGGAGCCTCGAAGAAGCCCTCGAGATCGGCGACGAGCTCAAGAAGGTGCTGGCTTACTGCGAAGACCCCGTTGGCGCTGAGAAGGGCTTCTCCGGCCGCGAAGTGATGGCTGAGTTCCGCAAGGCCACCATGATGCCCACCGCCACCAACATGATCAACACCGACTGGCGCCAGATGTGCCACACCATCGCCCTGCAGGCGGTTGATATCCCCCTGGCCGATCCCCACTTCTGGACCATGAACGGCTCCGTGCGCGTTGGCCAGCTGTGCAACGACTTCGGCCTCATGTGGGGCTGCCACTCCAACAACCACTTCGACATCAGCCTCGCCATGGTCGTGCAGTGCGCTGCCGCCATCCCGGGCAAGATGAACGGTATCGATACCCACTGGATCTGGCAGGAGGGCCGCGAGCGCCTGACCAAGGAGCCGATGCAGATCGTGGACGGCTGCATCGACCTGCCGAAGAAGCCGGGTCTGGGTATCGACGTGGACATGGATCAGGTCATGAAGGCCCACAAGCTCTATGTGGACAACTGCCTCGGTGCGCGTGATGACGCCATCGGCATGCAGTACCTGATTCCGGGTTGGAAGTTCGACAACAAGAAGCCGTGCTTGGTTCGTTAATCTGACAAAGACCGGCTGAGCAATCAGCCGGTTTTTTATAAATGAGGAGTAAGCCATGCGTACATATATTCAGATCACCGAGCGCGACAACGTCGCCATTGCGGTGCAGGAAGTGAAGCAGGGCACCGAGATCATGCCCGGCATCATCACCCTGAGCGACATCCCGCAGGGCCACAAGATCGCGCTTACCGATATCCCCAAGGATGGGGCGATCATCCGCTACGGCGTGGAGCTGGGCTATGCGCTCGATCCCATCGCCAAGGGCCAGTGGATCAACGAGCACATGCTGCGCCTGCCGACCCCGCCGGGCCTTGACGACATGCCCTATGGC
>JAGBAU010000037.1 GCA_017938785.1 Clostridia bacterium | reverse complement strand
CCCACAAGGAAGCCATCAAAAAGCTCAAGCAGAACATCGACGTGCTCACACTGACGGCGACGCCCATTCCGCGCACCCTGCACATGTCCATGGTGGGCATCCGCGATATGAGTCTATTGCAGTCTCCGCCGGAGGAGCGCTACCCGGTGCAGACCTATGTGGTGGAGTTCTCCGACGGCCTCATCCGCGACGCCATCCTGCGCGAGCTCTCCCGCGGCGGCCAGGTGTACGTGCTCTATAACCGCGTGCAGACCATCGAAGTGATGTACAGCCGCCTCAAGCGCCTGGTGCCCGAGGCCCGCATCGCCGTGGGCCACGGCCAGATGAAGGAGCATGCGCTGGAAGACGTGATGCTCGATTTCTATGAGGGCAAGTTCGATGTGCTGCTGTGCACCACCATCATCGAAGCCGGCCTGGACGTGCCCCGTGCAAATACCATGATCGTCTGCGATGCGGACCACTTCGGTCTCAGCCAGCTCTACCAGCTGCGCGGACGCGTGGGCCGCAGCAACCGCCTGGCATACGCCTATCTCACCGTGAACCCCAACAAGGTGCTCACGGAAACCGCCGATAAGCGTCTGGCCGCCATCAAGGAATTCACCGAATTCGGTGCGGGCTTCCGCGTCGCCATGCGCGATTTGGAGATTCGCGGCGCCGGCAACCTGCTGGGCAGCGAACAGAGCGGCTTCATGGCCAGCGTCGGCTATGACCTGTATGTCAAGATGATCGAGGACACCGTGCGCGAGATGCGCGGAGATGTGTCCATGGGCGATATCGAAACCCGCGTGGATGTGAAGGTGGACGCCTACCTGCCCAAGGAATATGTGTCCAACGACCTTTTGCGCGTGGAAATGTATAAAAAGATCGCAACCATACGCTCCCAGGATACCAGGGACGATCTCATCGAGGAACTCATCGACCGCTTCGGCGATCCCAACCGCCCGGTGATGAACCTGATCGAAATCGCCAGCCTGAAGAGCCTGTGCTCGAAGATCGGCGTGGACTATGTATCCACCAAGGGCGACGAATTGTGGATGCGCTTCTCCATCGCGGCGGACATCGACCTGATGCGCGTATTGATTGCGATGAAGAAATACCCCGAATGCCTGCGCATGCAGGGCGGCAACCCGCCGACGCTGGTCTATTTCAAGCGCGGCAAGGCGCCCGAGGAGCTGCTGCGCGGCGCAGTAGAAGTGATGCAAAAGCTTGTTTCGGACTATCTGTCCGGAGAGGAGAACGAATAAATGGCTAAGGGATTTCTGCCTGTAACGCCCCAGGAAGTGAAGCAGCTGGGCTGGGAACAGCCGGATTTTGTGTATGTGACGGGCGACGCCTATGTGGATCATCCGTCCTTCGGTCTGGCCATCATCTCCCGCGTATTGGAGAAGAACGGCTACAAGGTGGCCATGCTGCCCCAGCCGGACTGGCATACCTGTGAGGATTTCAAGCGCTTCGGAAAGCCGAGGCTGGGTTTCCTGGTTACGGCGGGCGTGATCGACTCCATGGTCAACCATTATACCGCCGCCAAAAAGAAGCGCAGCGAGGACGCCTATGCACCCGGCGGACGTGCCGGCTATCGTCCGGACCGCGCTACGGCGGTGTATTCCAACCGCATCCGCGAGGCCTACGGCTCCATCCCGATCATCATCGGCGGCGTGGAAGCATCCCTGAGGCGCTTTGCCCACTACGATTACTGGGATGACCGCGTGCGCAACTCCATGCTGGTGGACAGCGGCGCGGATGTTTTGATGTTCGGCATGGGTGAGCGCAGCATCCTGAAGGTTGCCCAGTATCTGGAATCCCGCCAGGATTTCAGTGAAATGCGCATCCCCGGCACCTGCGTCATGTCCCGCGACCTGCCCGAGGGCTTCCTGGAGATTCCCTCCGCGGCGGAGGTTGCCAAGGATAAGTATACCTATGCGGAGGCCTTCAAGGCCCAGTATGACCAGCAGGATCCCGTGCGCGGCAAGCCCATCGCCCAGAAGCACGGCAAGCGCTACCTGCTGCAGAATAAGCCCGACCTGCCCCTGACCCGCGGGGAGATGGACGCCGTTTACGCGCTGCCGTACATGCGCGCATGGCATCCCATGTACGATGAGGCCGGCGGCATTCCTGCGCTGGAGGAAGTGCAGTTCTCCATCGCTTCTGTGCGCGGCTGCTTCGGCGCCTGCAATTTCTGCGCGCTCACTTTCCACCAGGGAAGGATCGTCACCTCCCGCAGCAAGGAATCCATCATCGCGGAGGGTAAGCTCCTGACCAGGCTGCCCGGCTTTAAGGGCTACATCCACGATGTGGGCGGTCCCACGGCCAACTTCCGCGAGCCCGCCTGCGCAAAGCAGCTCAAGAGCGGCGCCTGCAAGGACCGCCAGTGCCTCTTCCCGGAGGCCTGCAGGAACATGAAGGCCGATCACAGGGAATACATCGAAATCCTGCGCAGCCTTCGTGAGCTGCCCGGCGTGAAGAAGGTGTTCGTGCGCTCCGGCATCCGCTTTGACTACCTGCTCAAGGATACCAAGTCCGGCTTCCTGAACGAGCTGGTGAAATACCATGTTTCCGGCCAGCTGAAGGTGGCTCCCGAACATGTGAGCCCCCGCGTGCTTTCCTACATGGGCAAGCCCGAGGCGGATGTGTTCGAGGATTTCGTGCGCCGCTACAAGCAGGCCAACGAAAACGCACATATGAACCAGTATCTGGTGCCTTATTTCATGTCCAGCCATCCCGGCAGCAACATGGACGACGCCATCCAGCTGG
>JAGBAU010000036.1 GCA_017938785.1 Clostridia bacterium | reverse complement strand
TGGCTTCCTTGTGGGTCACGCCAAAGCGCTGCTCCTCGTCCACCACCAAAAGGCCCAGGTCCTTGTATTCCACATCCTTGGTCAGCAGCCTGTGGGTGCCGACCACAACATCAATGGAACCGGCCTTCAGTTCCTTCAGGATCTGCTTCTGCTCCGCTGCGGTCTTGAATCGGCTGAGCACCTCCACCCGCACCGGGAAACCGGCGAATCGGTTGAGCATGGTGGCGTAGTGCTGCTGGACGAGTATGGTGGTCGGGGCCAGCATGGCGGCCTGTTTGCCGCTCATCACGGCCTTGAACACGGCGCGCAGGGCCACTTCGGTCTTGCCGTAGCCCACGTCGCCGCAGAGCAGGCGGTCCATCACCCGGGGCTTTTCCATGTCCCGCTTGATGTCCTCGATGGCCATGATCTGGTCCGGGGTCTCCTCGTAGGGGAAGTTATCCTCGAATTCGCGCTGCCAGGGGGTATCCTTGTCGAAGGCGTAGCCCGGAACAGCCTCTCGCTGGGCATACAATTTCAGCAGATCCCCGGCAATGTCCTTGATGGACTGGCGCACCTTCGACTTCTGGCGCTGCCATTCGCCGCCGGAGAGCCGGTTCAGCTTGGGCGCTTCGCCCTCGGAACCGATGTACTTCTGCACGCGGTCCAGCTGGTCGGTGGGCACATAGAGCTTATCCGTGCCCTGGTAGCGGATGTGCAGAAAATCGCGGTAGGTACCGTCGCTGGCCAGGCGCACAACGCCCATGAACTGACCCACGCCGTGGTTTTCATGCACCACATAGTCCCCCACCTTGAGATCGGTGAAGGCGGATATTTTTTCGCCGGAGCGCGCCTTGGAGCGGCTCTTCTGGCGGTTGATGCCGTAGATATCGGATTCGGCCACGAGGGCGAAGCGAATCTCGGGATACAGAAAGCCCCGGTTCAGCCCCAGCGGCAGGATGACAGGTTCGCCGGGCTTAAGCTCAGCGGGAAGCTCCTCGCAGAGGGTTGCGGCGCATTCCTGGTTTTTCAGGGCCTGGTGCAGGCGTTCGCCGCGGGCGCGTCCGCCGGAGAGCAGCGCCACCTGCCAGCCATCTCTGCGCCACTTATCCATATCCAGCGCCAGTTCCTTGATATTGGCCTGGTAGCCGGTGGCATTGCGGCACTCCAGCTGCACGATGGCCTGGGCCGAAAATCCTTCTCGGTGCGCGGAAAGGGATTGGCGATCACGGTACTGCGGCCATCTGCACGGGCGAGAAGCTCGTCATAGGTGTAGAGCAATTCCGCCTGTACGCCCAGCGCATCGCCGTTTTCCATGGAGGCGACCACCATCTCCTTGAATTCCAGGAAGCGGTTTTCGCATCTCTCGCGCAGGCGCTCCGGCTGGTCAAACACCAGGATGGGATCGTCCAGATAATCCAGCACCGTGCCCCGGATATCCAGCAGGACGGGCAGGATGGAGGCGGCATTATCGAAGCTGCGGCCGGTCTCCAGCGCGTCGATGATCTGCAAAAAGCTGCGGTCACGGCGGCTGCCGAGGTTGACCTTTTCCCTGCCCTTTTCCTCCTGGGGTTCATCAGCAGAAGCTGCCTTCAGGAATTCCTCAAAGGGTGTAAGGCCGAATTCCGTTTCCAGCTTCTTCTGGCGGCTGGCCTTCTGTTCGCCAAGCTCGCGCTTTTCCAGCTCGAAGCGCAGATGGCGGGCGGCGAGGCCGGCCTCCTCCTTTGTGAGCAGGAACTCCTTCGCCGGATAGACGCGCGCCGATTCCCTTCTGGAAATGGAGCGCTGGGTCATCACGTCAAAGGAACGAATGGAGTCGATTTCATCATCAAAGAACTCGATGCGCAGCGCGTTGGGCTCGCCCACGGGGTATACGTCCAGTATGCCGCCGCGCAGGGCGCATTGGCCGCGGGCTTCCACCAGCTGCACGCGCTCATAGCCGGCGGCGGTGAGCTTATCCATCAGCTCGCCGGGCTCCATGCGCGCGGTTTCATCCAGGGCGATCACATGCTCCCGGAAGCGCTTCGCATCTGCCATGCGATGCATGGCGGCGTCCACGGGTACCACCAGCACCCGGCAGGCTCCGGTGACACACTCGCCGATCACATCGATGCGGCGCATGGCCAGATCCCGGCTGGCGGCGGAGGATTTCACGAAGGAAACATCCCTTGCGGGCAGGAAGCGTGCGGCGCCCTCCAGCAGCATGTTCATATCCTCGGTCATGCGCATGGCGATGCCGTCATTGGGCGCGAGGATGATCATGCTCCGGCCGGTTTTGCGTGCAAGGGCCGCCAACAGGTGGGCGCGCTGGGAATCATCCGGCCCGTAAAGGGCGCAGAGCTTCCCCGCTCCCAGGCCTTCCGCCAGGGAACGGAACCCTTCCAGCCGCTCCAGCGGCGCAAACAGGCAGTTCAAACGTGCCATTGCTTCCTTCATAGTTCCTCCGATAATGGTTTTAACCGTTCAGTTTGCCCACCAGCTGGCGTGCGGGATCGACGCCCTTTTCGATGAGCTCCGCCACCACGTCGGCAGCGTTGTTGTATGCGTCAAACATGATCTGGCGCAGTTCCTTGGTCTGGTAGGGCGCGAGCACCCAGTCCTTCATATCCCAGCCCTCGGTGGGTCGGCCGATGCCCACGCGCACCCGGGGGAAATTATCCCTGCCCAGCAGGTAGATGATGTTGCGCATGCCGTTATGGGTGCCCGCACTTCCCTTGGGGCGGAAGCGCAGCTTGCCCTCGGCCAGGTCCACATCGTCGTAGATCACGATCAGCTGGTCCTCCTCGGGCTTATACCAGTTCACAAGCTGAACCACGGATTCGCCGCTCAGGTTCATGAAGGTCTGGGGCTGGCAGAGCGCAACCTTGTGGCCGCGGATGTAGCCCTCGCCCACCACCGCCTTGCACTTGAGTTTCAACAGCGGAATATCATACTTCTGGGAAAGGATTTCAATCACATCAAAGCCCACATTGTGGCGGGTATGTTCATATTTTCTGCCGGGGTTGCCCAGGCCTACGATTACGTACATCTGTTTATGCTCCTTTTTCACCAATTAGGATCATTTCATTGTAGCAATTATTCCGCAGCACTGTCAAGGCGGGCTGCATTAAATAGAAGAACCCGGAAGGTATTTTTACCTTCCGGGTTCGGTTTCTTTTTCGGAAATTACTGGATGTACTTGTCGATGATGGACTTCACGGTGCCGTCTGCAATCAGCTCCTCGAGGGCTGCATTGAAGGGAGCGTACAGCTCGCTGCCCTTGGCAAAGCAGAAAGCATAGTCTTCCAGGGCATATGCGGTGTCAAGCAGGGCCAGGCCTTCGTTGGCGGCGGCGAAGCTGATGGCAACCTGATCGTCAACGATCATGCAGTCCAGCTTGCCGGACAGCAGAGCCATGACGGCGTCGCCATACTTGTTGAAGCGCTCAACGCTGTGCTTGAGGCCCAGGTTTTCAACGTCATCGGTGATGTACAGGTCGCCGGTGGTGCCGATCTGAACGCCGATCTTGTATTCGTTTTCAGGATTCAGGATGTCATCAACGGTGGTGATGGCAGTGCCTTCGGGAACCAGAACGGACTGCTTGGCAGTGGTGTAGGTGGTGGTGAAATCGACGTTCTGCTTGCGCTCCTCGGTGACGGTGAAGCCGGAAACACCGACGTCAACCTTGCCGGAAACAACTGCGGCGATGATGGAATCGAACTGCATGTCCTCTACCTGCATCTCGTAACCCAGCTTTTCGCAAACCAGATCGACGATTTCAACTTCGATGCCGACGATTTCGCCGGTCTCATCATCATAGTATTCATAGGGCGGGAAGTCGCAGCTGGTACCCGTGGTCAGGGTTGCAGCGCAGGCGGCGGTGGTCAGAACCAGCATCAGTGCGATCAAAAGAGCAGTGATTTTCTTCATAAATATTCAACCTCTTTTCCTGGAATCATTTCCCGTGTTTTCGCGGAAAGAATGTGCTTATGATAGCACTTTAACTTGCGAATGTCAATGCATATTTATGTAAATATTTACCGTCATCTTGCACATATATTCGTCCGCCATCTAATAATCATACCTTAATACATAATTTTTCCCGCAAGGTATTGAATATTTATTCGAACAGGTATATAATGTATCATCATATTCAATAGAGGAGACGAACCGCAATGTCTTTTAAAGGTAAGAGTTTTCTGAAGCTCCTGGATTTCACTCCCGCCGAGATCAATGAACTGATCGACCTAGCTGCGCAGCTCAAGGCTGACAAGAAGGCCGGTCGCGCCCATGATGTGCTGCGCGGCAAGAACGTCGCCCTGATCTTTGAAAAGACCAGCACCCGCACCCGCTGCAGCTTCGAAGTGGCAGCCTACGACCTGGGCATGGGTGTAACCTATCTGGATCCCACCGGCAGCCAGATCGGCAAGAAGGAATCCATCGCCGACACCGCCCGGGTTCTGGGCCGCATGTATGACGGCATCGAATACCGCGGCTTTGGCCAGGAGATCGTTGAAAACCTTTCCAAATATGCAGGCGTACCGGTCTGGAACGGCCTGACCAACGAATTCCATCCCACCCAGATTCTGGCGGACTTCCTGACCATCCGCGAGCACTTCGGCAAATTGAAGGGCATCAAGCTGGTCTACATGGGCGACGCCCGCTACAACATGGGCAATTCCCTGATGGTGGGCTGCGCCAAGATGGGCCTGGACTTCGTGGCCTGCGCTCCCAAGAAGTACTTCCCGGACGCCGAGCTGGTCGCCCAGTGCGAAGTCATCGCCAGGGAAACCGGCGCCACCCTGTCCTTCATCGAGGATCCCATGGAGGCCGTG
>JAGBAU010000004.1 GCA_017938785.1 Clostridia bacterium | reverse complement strand
CTGATCAGCGGCTGCACTATCACCGTGACCACCATCCTGGGCTATACCGCCATGGCGGGCTACGTGGGCGGCGGCGGCCTGGGCGCAATCGCCATCAACTACGGCTACTACCGCTATAATACCCCGGTCATGCTGGTGACGGTTCTGCTGATGGTTATCATCGTGCAGCTGTTCCAGGAGATCGGTTCCCGCATCGAAAAGAAAACCGACAAACGTATCCGCTAAAGCGAAGGCGCATGGGAAACCATGCGCCTTTATTCGTTTGGTTCGGAACGTTCAAAGCGGAAAATTTTTTGAAATTCGGAAAAAATACTTGACAAGAAACAAAGACGTAATTATAATAACCCTAAATCCGAGAACAATACCGGATTCGGAAAGGAGGAGCATTCCATGCGTTACGCAGCTATTTCTGAAAACATGATGATGGATATGTGCATGTGCCAGATGTGCATGCGCACGCTTCGCTATGCTCTGAGCTCTGAACCGATTTCCAGGCCGGGAAAGTAAGAAGACCGGCGATACAGAAAGAGGCGGGAAGCGAAGAGCTTCCCGCCTCTTTTCGTAGGAAAGCTCAGGGATGCATGCACATCGTATATCAAGGCGAAGCATAGAACATGTAAGTCTTAGAATATAAAACGGTTGAATATGAAAGGAGATACCCCCATGAAGAAGATTCTCGTTATCGCACTGGCACTGGTTCTTTCCCTCACCTGTGTATCCGCTCTGGCAGAAACCAAGCTCTCCATCGGTGCTACCCCCGCACCCCACGCTGAAATCCTGGAAGTTGTAAAGCCCATCCTGGCCGAGCAGGGCATCGATCTGGAGATTGTTGTTTTCAATGATTACGTAATCCCGAACAATGCTGTTGAATCCGGCGACATCGACGCCAACTACTTCCAGCATGTGCTGTACCTGGGCGACTTCAACGAGCAGAACGGCACCCACCTGGCCATCGTGGAAAAGATCCACTACGAGCCCTTCGGCATCTACGCCGGCAAGACCGCTACCCTGGCTGAGCTGGAAGATGGCGCTCAGATCGCTGTTCCCAACGACGGCACCAACGAAGCCCGCGCACTGCTGCTGCTGGAGGCCCAGGGCCTGATCAAGCTGACCGAAGGCGTTGGCCTGTCCGCCACCAAGCTGGACATCGCTGAGAATCCCCACAACTACGACATCATCGAGATCGAAGCTGCTCAGCTGCCCCGTTCCCTGGGCTCTGTAGACGTTGCAGTTATCAACGGCAACTACGCCATCGACGCAGGCCTGAAAGCCTCCGATGCTCTGGCTGTTGAAGATGGTTCTTCTCCCGTCATCCAGGACAACTACGCAAACGTTCTGGTTGTCAAGGAAGGCAACGAAACCAACGAAGCCGTTGTCGCCCTGGCCGAGGCCCTGAAGTCCGACGCTGTGAAGACCTTCATCGAAGAAACCTACGAAGGCGCCGTAGTCCCGCTCTTCTAAGCGGCGAGGCGGCGGGCGGTGCCCGCTGACACCACGCTGGCGCGGTTGATTTCGACGAATCCCTGCCCCCATAGATCAAAGGGGCAGGGGTTCTTTGTTTCTTTTCTACAGCAGTTTTATACCGATGCACGAAATCCTGCCCGGCGAGAATGGGCAGGATTTTTAACGTTTAACAAAAATTGGTGATTGATTTATACCCCTGGGGGGTATATAATAGATGTAGCAGGAGGTGAATAATCATGGAGAATAAACATGAATGCTACTGCCATAAGACCAAGGCTCGATCTGAAGAGGAAATTCGTACCCTGATGAATCGTTTGAGCCGCATTGAAGGACAGATTCGCGGGATTCGGGGAATGCTGGAAAAGGATGCATACTGCGCTGACATTCTTACGCAGACCGCTGCGGTCAATGCTGCGATCAATGCCTTCGGCCGGGAGCTGCTGGGCAACCATATTCGTTCCTGTGTCGCGCAGGATATCCGCGCCGGCAAGGATGAAACCATCGATGAACTGCTGGCCATCCTGCAAAAAATGATGAAATAATATATGAGGTAAAGCTATGGTTCAATATAATGTTACCGGCATGAGCTGCGCTGCCTGCAGCGCCCGCGTGGAAAAGGCTGTGGGCAAGGTGCCGGGTGTGACCGCATGCTCGGTCAGCCTGCTCACCAACTCCATGGGCGTTGAGGGCACTGCCTCCGCCCAGGAAATCATTGCCGCCGTTGAGGGTGCGGGCTACGGCGCATCTGTGAAGGGCGGAGATAGTGCCGCATCCGCTCCTGCCGCTGCAAATGAAGATGCGCTGAAGGATCGGGAAACGCCGGTTTTGAAGAAGCGCCTGTTCTCATCCCTGGGCTTCCTGGTTCTTTTGATGTATGTGTCCATGGGCTATTCCATGTGGGGCTGGCCGCTGCCTGCATTCTTTGATGGAAATCCCGTGGCGGTGGGCCTCGTACAGCTGCTGCTTTCGGCCATCATCATGGTCATCAACCAGAAGTTCTTCATCAACGGCTTCAAGGGCCTGATCAAGCGCGCTCCCAACATGGATACCCTGGTGGCCATGGGTTCCGCGGCGTCCTTCATCTACAGCGTGTATGTGCTCTTTGCCATGTCTGCTGCCCAGGCAGCGGGCAATATGGAACATGCCATGCACTACATGCATGAATTCTACTTTGAATCCGCAGGTATGATCCTGACCCTCATCACCGTGGGCAAGATGCTGGAGGCCCGCTCCAAGGGCCGCACCACCGATGCATTGAAGTCCCTGATGAAGCTGGCGCCCAAGACTGCCACCATCGTGAAAAATGGGGAAGAGATTACGGTGCCCATCGCTCAGGTGAAGAAGGGCGATGTATTCGTGGTTCGTCCCGGCGAGAACATCCCCGTGGACGGCGTGGTACTGGAGGGCGAAACCGCCGTCAATGAAGCGGCGCTCACCGGTGAGAGCATTCCCGTGGACAAGGCCGCAGGCGATCTGGTCTCTGCCGCCACGGTGAACCAGTCCGGCTTCATCCGCTGTGAAGCCACCCGCGTCGGCGAGGATACCACCCTCAGCCAGATCATCAAAATGGTCTCCGATGCGGCGGCCACCAAGGCTCCCATCGCGAAGGTGGCGGACAAGGTTTCCGGCGTATTCGTTCCGGTGGTCATCACCATTGCGGTGATTACCTTCATCATCTGGATGATCCTGGGTAAGACCTTCGGCTTTTCCCTGGCCCGTGCGATTTCCGTGTTGGTCATCTCCTGCCCCTGCGCGCTGGGCCTGGCGACCCCGGTTGCCATCATGGTGGGCAATGGCGCAGGTGCGAAGCATGGCGTGCTGTTTAAGACTGCCGTATCCCTGGAAAACACCGGCCGCACCAATATTGTGGCCCTGGACAAGACCGGAACCATCACCTCCGGCGAACCCAAAGTGACCGATATTCTGCCCGGCGAGGGCGTAACGGAAGCTGAGCTTCTGCGCATGGCCTCCGCCCTGGAGCAGAGGAGCGAGCATCCCCTGGCCCGGGCCATCATGGGTTATGTGCATGAAAATGGCGCAGAGGTTCCCGAGGTGGATTCCTTCCGTGCCTTGCCCGGCAGCGGCCTCACCGCTACCCTGGAGGGTGCGACCCTCGCGGGCGGCAATATGAAATTTATCTCCACCCAGGCGGAAGTGACCGCTTCCATGCAGCGCTCCGCCGAGAACCTGGCGGAGGAAGGCAAGACGCCCCTGTTCTTCAGCCGTGACGGCAGGCTCATCGGCATCATCGCCGTGGCGGACGTCATCAAGGAAGATAGCCCCCGCGCAGTGAAGGAATTGCAGAACATGGGCATCCATGTGGTCATGCTCACCGGCGATAATGAGCGCACCGCAAAGGCCATCGGCAGGCAGGCCGGCGTGGATGAAGTGATTGCAGGCGTGCTGCCCGACGGCAAGGCCAGCGCCATCAATAGGCTCAAGCTGCGCGGCAAGGTTGCCATGGTGGGCGACGGCATCAACGACGCCCCGGCTCTCACCGCCGCCGATACCGGCATCGCCATCGGTGCAGGCACGGACGTGGCCATCGACGCGGCGGACGTGGTGCTGATGAAGAGCAGACTCTCCGATGTGCCCGCGGCCATTCGCCTGAGCCGCGCCACCCTGCGCAACATCCATGAAAACCTGTTCTGGGCGTTCATTTACAACACCATTGGCATTCCCCTGGCGGCGGGCCTGTTCATTGGCATCACCGGTTGGCAGCTGAACCCCATGTTCGGCGCCGCGGCTATGAGCTTGAGTAGCTTCTGTGTCGTTACCAACGCACTTCGGCTGAACCTGTTTGACATGTACTCTACGAAGCGCGATCGTAAGATTAAAAACAAAACCAAGGAGGTAAAACCCATGACCAAGACCATGAAAATTGAAGGCATGATGTGCGGCCACTGCGAAGCCCGCGTCAAGAAGACCCTGGAAAAGATCGAAGGCGTTGCCGAGGCTCAGGTCAGCCACACCGCCGGCACCGCAGTGCTCACCCTGTCCGCTCCCGTTGCGGATGATGTGCTGAAGAAGGCCATCGAAGATCAGGACTACACCGTTCTGGGCATCGAGTAATTCGCATAAAAAATCCCCGCAGATTTTGCGGGGATTATTGTT
>JAGBAU010000003.1 GCA_017938785.1 Clostridia bacterium | reverse complement strand
TTCTTGTTGGCCGCGCGCTCGGTATCGTTCTGACGAACGTACTGCTTCTTATTGGGATCGTAGTTGGAAACGCGTTCCTTTTCGACAACAGGCGCGATGTCGGGCATCTTGCTGCGTCCGCCGCCGAATCCACCGGGACGTCCGCCGCCCTGACCGCCGCCGAACCCACCGGGACGCGGGCCGCCCTGACCGGGCTGTGCCGGACGGCCGAAGGGACGCTGACCCTGCTGCTGTCCGCCCTGCTGGCCGGGCTGTGCCGGACGGCCAAAGGGACGCTGGCCGGGCTGCTGTGCGCCCTGCTGGCCGGGCTGTGCCGGACGGCCGAAAGGACGCTGACCGGGCTGCTGTGCACCCTGCTGGCCGGGCTGTGCCGGACGGCCGAAGGGACGCTGGCCGGGCTGCTGACCGGGCTGTACCGGACGGCCGTAGGGGCCGCGGGGCTGATTACCCTGCTGGCCGGGCTGCACCGGACGGCCATAGGGGCCGCGAGGCTGCTGACCCTGCTGCGGGGCTCCCGCCTGCTGCGCTGCGGGGCGCTGCTGGGCGGGAGCGGGCTTTGCCTCTTCGCGAACTTCACGTGCGGGTTCTGCCTTTTCCTGAACGGGTTCGGCCTTCACTTCCACTGCGGGAGCGGGCTTTTCCTTCTCTGCAGGAACCTCGGCAGGCACTTGGGGCACCTGTTCGCTGGAATAAGCGTTCATAAACTGCGCCTCGGCTGCGTAGCGCTTCTGCTGCTCCTCGCGTGCCGCGCGCTCAGCGCTTTCCTGCGCCTCACGGGTGAAATCACCGGAAATTTTGCGCAGGTTACCAAGCACATCCTGCGTCTTTTTACGCATCTGAGATATGCTCTCCAGCATCTTGCCGGCATTCGTGCTCAATTCTTTGGTTGCGTCCTGAACCCTGACTTTGGCCATTCCCTAAATGCACCCCCGATAGTAATCAAAACTCTGCTTTTCCAAGCTGAATTATTCTTTCCGCCATGGACGGATCTGTTATGGCCGCGACCATGCGGCCGGGTTTTCCGATTGCGAAGCCCAGTTCGTCTTCCGGAGCGAAGATGAGCGGCACCTCATGATAGGCGCACGCATCGGTAACTGCCTTGGTGGCGTTCTTAGCCGCCGCCTTATCCAGCACCACCGCACAGGCGCCGCCCATGCGGATTGCCTGCACGCAGGCCTTTTCTCCGCTGATGATCTTGCCTGCACGCATGCACAGGCCCAGCATATTCAGCATGCGGTTCATGCCTGAACCTCGCTGATCTGCTGCTCAAGAGCGCGGAACACGCTCTCTTCGATCTTGGTATCCAGTGCGCGATCCAGCGCACGGATCTTTTCTGCCTTCTTCAGGCATTCGATGTTATCGCACACATAGGCGCCGCGCCCCGGGGCCTTGCCCGTGCGGTCGATGTGGGCGTCGCCCTCCTGGGGCTTCACCACGCGCAGCAGGCTCTGCTTGGGCTTCATTTCGCGGCAGCCTACACACATGCGCATCGGAATCTTGCGCGGCTTAGCGGGCATCAGGCTTCAACCTCGCCTTCGATGGGCTCGATTGCTTCCTCGCCCTGCTCCTCTGCCAGTGCGTCCATCTGGCTCTGGCTCTTGATGTCGATCTTCCAGCCGGTGAGCTTGGCAGCCAGGCGGGCGTTCTGGCCCTCCTTACCGATGGCCAGGCTCAGCTGGTTATCCGGCACGATGACGCGGGCAGACTTTTCGGCCTCAGACACGAACACGCTGATGACGCGGGCCGGGTTGAGGGCGTTTGCGATGTATTCCGCGGGATCTGCGGACCACTTCACGATATCGATCTTCTCGGTCTTGAGCTCGTTTACAACGTTCTCAACGCGCATGCCGCGGGGGCCAACGCAGGAGCCGACTGCATCGATCATGGGATCGGTGGAGTAAACGGCCATCTTGGTGCGGAAGCCTGCCTCGCGGGCGATGGACTTGATCTGCACCACGCCGGTAACGATCTCGGGAACCTCGATTTCAAACAGGCGCTTCACCAGGCCGGAGTGGGTACGGCTGACGAATACCTGGGGACCGCGGCCCATGCGGGAAACTTCCAGCACGTAAACCTTGATGCGGTCGTTGACGCCCAGTTCCTCGGTGGGCATCTGCTGAGCGGGCTCGAGCAGGCCTTCAACGCGGCCCAGTTCTACGAACACCTGCTTATTTTCTACACGCTGAACGATGGCGGTGAGGATTTCATTTTCCTTCTGGCTGTACTCATCGTAGATCACGCCGCGCTCGGCCTCGCGCAGGTGCTGCACAACGACCTGCTTACCGGTCTGGGCAGCGATGCGGCCGAAGTTGCGGGGAGTGACCGGTACTTCCACCAGATCGCCGATTTCATACTGAGGGCGAATCTCGCGGGCGTCAGCCAGGGTCATTTCGCACTGGGGATCCAGTACTTCTTCCACAACGGTCTTGCGGGAATAAACTTCCACCTGACCCTTGATGGGATCGATGACGGCGCGGACATTTGCAGTCTTGCCGAAATTTTTCTTATATGCGGAAATCAGCGCGGATTCAATCGCAGAAAACAGTACGTCCTTGTTGATTCTGCGTTCCTTCGCCATAGCGTCCAGTGCGCTGAAGAATTCAACGGAATCGATGCCGCCGTTTGCCATTTTGCGTTCCTCCTGAAATATGTTGTCTTACTGACCTGCGGGAACGTCGTCCTTGAGGTCCTCTTCGGTGAATTCAATCAGCGGGCGCACGATGGCCACATCCTTCTTGGGGAAGGACAGGTTTTCTCCGCCGCTGCAAATTTCAATGATGCCATCCTTCAGGCCGATCAGAGAGCCCTTAAAAACCTTGGCGCCGTTCACGGGGCGATAGGTCTTCAGTTCCACGTCCATGCCCTGAGCGCGTTCAAAATCACGCTCGGTCTTGAGGGGACGGTCTGCGCCGGGGGAAGAGACTTCCATATAATCGTAAGCCACGTCCTCCACCAGGGGCTGAATTGCACGATGGTAGGTTTCCAGTTCGTTCAGGGAAATGCCTTCCGGCTTTTCAATGAAGAAGCGCAGGAAGTAGCCGGTGGGCTCCTTAACCAGTTCCACATCCACCAGTTCCACATTCTGCTCAAGAGCAATCTTCTGGGCAATCTTTTCCGCTTCATGCACGGACATTGCTTTCTTCGCCAAGGCCATTCCTCACTTTCCAAACTGTTGGCTGACACACAAAACAGGTCTTTGCTCTTTCTCTCGGTGCAAAAACCTAATCTTACGTGCCGATTCTCACTAAAAACACACCGCCGAAAATCGGCGGTCGTTTCAGCTCTGTATAGTTCCTGAACTATTATAACACCATTCCGCCCCAATTACAACCAATAAAAACGGGGTTTAATTGGAGGTTTGTGTTATATTCTGGCGTTCAACACCCGATTTAGAAGGTTTCCGGCACCCGGAAGCGCTCGATGCGTGCGCCCAGCTGAACCAGCTTCTTATCGATGTTTTCATAGCCGCGCAGAATGTAGCCCACGCCGCCGATTTCGGTCACGCCCTCGGCCATGAGGCCTGCGATGACCATGGCTGCGCCTGCGCGCAAGTCGGTGGCGTTCACACGGGTGCCCACCAGGCGGTCCACGCCGGTGATGATGGCGCTGCGCTCAATCACGCGCACGTTTGCGCCCATCTTGCGAAGCTCATCCAGAAAGCGGAAGCGGGATTCGAAGATGGTTTCGGTGACGATGCTGGTGCCGTTTGCCACAGTGAGCAGCGCAGACAGAGGCTGCTGCAGGTCCGTGGGGAAGCCCGGGTAGCCCTGGGTCTTCACATTGACGGAGCGAAATACGCGGTTGGAGCGCACGCGGATCCAGTCATCTTCCGCAGTGATGTTTACGCCCATCTCCAGCAGCTTCGCGGACAGGGATTCCATATGGGTGGGAATCGCGCCGGTGATGTATACATCATCGCCCGCTGCGGCCGCTGCGATCATCAGCGTGCCGGTTTCAATCTGGTCCGGAACCACGGTGTAGTTGGTGCCGTGCAGCTGGCGGCCGCCGCGAATGCGGATCACGTCCGTGCCCGCGCCCTTGACGTATGCGCCCATGCTGGACAGGAAGTTGGCCAGGTCCACGATATGCGGTTCCTTGGCCGCGTTATGTATGCAGGTCATGCCCGAAGCGGAAACCGCAGTGAGCATGGAGTTGACCGTTGCACCGACGGAGGGCATATCCAGGAAGATATCCGCGCCCTGCATGCCGTCACTGGTGGCGACCAGAACGCCGCCCAGGGTTTCCACATGCGCGCCCAGGGTGACCATGCCCTTGATGGTCTGGTCGATGGGACGTGCGCCGATGTCGCAGCCGCCCGGCAGCGGAACCTCAGCCCTGTGGAACAGGCCCAGCAGCACCGGAGCCAAATAGTAGGATGCGCGCATCTTACCCGCCAGCTCGTAGGGCGGATTGAATTTATCCACGGTGCGCGGATCGATCCAGAGGGTATTGTCCCTGAAATCCACCTGTGCGCCCAGCCACTTGAGCATTTCGATGATGACATGAACATCGTTGATATCCGGGATATTTTCGATTGTAGACGGTGAATCCGCAAGCAGTGCTGCCGGGATAATGGCCACCGCGGCGTTCTTACCACCGCTGACGGCGACCTCGCCTTCCAGGCGCTCGCTGCCGAAAATTCGCAGTTTTTCTTTCATATCCTCATCCAATCCGGCCAAAAGTGCCGGCCCCTTTCATCAATCAGGCGCGTCCCGGGGGACGCATATATCCTTGCGGAAGCGTTCCTGGAGGCCCGTTCATGCCTCATAAACGCGAAAAAACTAACGCCGATTCTATCGCCGCAGGTTCATTATACAATAGTTTTATCTTTCCTGCAATAGATTTTATGTTTATCTTTCCATGCAAAGTGTAAAAATCAGGCTGTTTTCACCATGGAAACCGCCCTTTTAGGGGTGTTTCCGTTGCCAAACAGGGGCGCATGTGCTAAAATAGTATCATCTTAAAATAGGTGAGGTGTGCGCATCAGTGGCTGAGGAAAGTCAATATTTATCCTTCCACGGGATACGCATACACTTCCGCGTTGCATCCTGTGAAGACACACCCCGGGAGCGGATCCTGCTTCTGTCTTCCCCCCTGATTTCCACCTTCCACTGGCGCAAGATTGTGCCGGAGCTGACCCAGCTGGGCTGCATGGTGGTGCTGGCGGATTTGCCCGGCTTCGGCCGCAGCGACTGCAATATGGACATTCCCCAGGACGACGCCATGCGCGCCAACCTGATCTGGGGCGTGCTGGATGAGGTGGACCGCCAGAGCGGCGCGCCGGATTCCATGTGGCATCTGGCCGGGCACGGCAGCGCCTGTTCAACCATTCTGGAGATGGCCGCCCTGTATCCGGACAGTGTAAAATCCCAAATTCATATCTCTCCCCTGCTCACCGTTCCCCAGCCGCCGAAAAAGCAGCCGCCCATCGCCTGGTACCGGGATTCCATCGTGGAAAAGGACAACTTCCGGCGCATGGTGGAGCATGTGAGCGGCTATCCCATGGACGATTACATCGTGGACCGGATGCGCGCGCCCCTGCTGCGCCCCGGAGCACAGAAGTGCTTTTTGCGCATGCTGCGCGCCGGGCAGACCGCACCCGAAAACGGCCTGGGCTTCTGCCCCGCCATGGTGCTCATGGGCGGACGGGATGTGCTGATGACCGAAGCAATGCGCGCCCATCTGAAAAAATATCTATCCGGTGCGGAGATGCACACCCTGAAATCCGCCGGACACTTCCCCATGGAAACCCACTCCAAGGCGCTGCGCGACTACCTTCGCGGCTGGATACGCTACAACGCCCGGGACATCGTATAAAATGAGGTAATACTATGCCGAAACTGGAACCCTATTCCCGAAAACTGAATTACAGCTACGCACTGGGTGTATTCCCCTCCCTGATGCTGATGGAAGCCCAGCCCTACCGGGTTCAGCGTTTGCTTTTGCATCCGGATGGTCTGAAGAATGAGGGCGTTCAGAAGCTGCGCGACCGGTGCGCAGAGCTGGGCGTTCGCGAAGAGATGGCCGAGCGCGTACTGCGCCGCGAATCCAAGAAGGACAACTGCTTCGCCGGCCTCGTATTTGAAAAATTCGATTCCGACCTGGACCCCGACGCCTGCCACGCCGTGCTCTGTCAGATTTCCGACAGCGGTAACCTGGGCACCGCCATGCGCTCCCTGCTGGGCTTCGGCATCCGGGATGTGGCCCTGATCCGCCCCTGTGTGGACGTGTTCGAGCCCCACGCGCTGCGTGCCAGCATGGGCGCATTCTACAAGCTGCGCGTGCACACCTACGATACCTTCGCCGATTACCGCGCCGAGCATCCCGAGCGCAAGCTCTATCCCTTCATGCTGGACGGCGCCATCGAGCTCAATGCCGCCGCGAAGACCGCGCAGCCGCCCTTCTCCCTGGTATTCGGCAATGAACAGACGGGCCTGCCCGCCGAATTCGCCCAGATGGGCCAGAGCGTGATGATTCCCCAGAGCGCAGAGATCGATTCCCTGAACCTGGCGGTGGCTGTATCTGTGGGCAGCTATGTATTCCTGCACGGAGGCGACAAATAACATGGAAATCAATGCAATCTACAACCAGGCGGTTTCTGCCGTTGAAGAACTTCTCAGCGAAAACCGTACCCATTTCAACCCTGTGAAGCTGCTGGTCATCGGCTGCTCCTCCAGCGAAATCGCCGGCGGCACCATTGGCCACGAATCCACCTATGAATACGGCGAGGCCGTCTCCCGCGCCATGCTGGATATGGCCAAGAAGCATGGCTTCGCACCCGCGTTCCAGTGCTGCGAGCATCTGAATCGCGCGCTGGTGATGGAGAGAAATGACGCCGAAAAGTACGGCTACGACATCGTATGCGCTGTGCCCCGCAAGAAGGCCGGCGGTTCCCTGGCCACTTCCGCATGGAAGATGATGGATTCTCCCGTGCTGGTGGAAAGGATTCAGGCGGACGCAGGCATCGACATCGGCCTGACCTTCATCGGCATGCACTTCAAACCCGTGGCCGTGCCGGTTCGCCTGAAGACGGACAGGATCGGCTGCGCCATCGTGACCGCTGCCCGTACCCGTCCGAAGCTCATCGGCGGCGAGCGCGCCTGCTACACCGAAGAATAAAACCTTCCCTTCAACCGCCCCGGAAAGGAGAGAGACGTATGTTCGTCAGAGGCATCCCGATCCTGATCAGCTCCGCCGTGGACACGGGCAACATTCCCGCGCCCCGGCCCTGTGATCTGCTGGCAGACCGCCTGGGCCAGAATGCCATGCGCACCCTGCAGGCGCCTGCAGAATACATGCCCCTCTCCGAAAGACTGCAGGACCCGGATCAGTATATGTACCTGCAGCAGAAGAGACGCACACAGCTGGAATCTCTCCTGTGGATCGAACCCAATCCCGCCATACTGGAATGCATGGTGGATTTGATCGTGATGATCTGTGAGGAGAGCAGCTGGAGTGTGAACCGTCTGGGCATCGAT
>JAGBAU010000035.1 GCA_017938785.1 Clostridia bacterium | reverse complement strand
CGAACCAGGAACGCACGAATGCGCGTCAGCTTGCCCTCGTCTACCTCCGGAAGTTCAAAGTACAGGTAGCGGCTGATGGCCAGCTCCAATACGGCGTCGCCCAGGAATTCCAGCCGCTGGTAATGGGGCACATGATGATCCCCCCCGAAGGAGGGATGCGTCAGTGCCGTCTCCAGCAGTTTCAGATCCTTGAAGCGATAGCCCAGCTTCTCTTCAAGATTTCGAATGTTCACTTTTCGCCTTTCAGCCGACGTTGGCCTCGATGTAGTTGACGATATCGCCGACGGTCTTGATGCTGGTGAGTGCATCGTCTTCAACGGTCATGTTGTACTCGCCTTCCAGGTCCATGATGAGCATCATCAGGTTGGCGCTGTCGGCGCCCAGGTCCTCAATCAGGCGAGCTTCCATGGTCACCTTGTCTTCGCTTACGGGCAGCTGCTGCAGGATGTATTCCTTTACCTTGTCAAAAGCCTTCATTTTGTTTCCCTCTTTCAATATATAGTTTATTGGTTGTTTTCATCCAGAACCTTCAGGCCTTCGGTGATCTTGCCAACCACATCGCCTTCCAGCATGCGTCGCGCCTGGCGGATAGCATTTTCAATGGCCTCGCCGCCGGAGCTGCCGTGAGCCTTCACCACCGCGCCGTTCACGCCCAGCAGGGGTGCGCCGCCGACGGCATTGTAGTCCATGCGCTTCTTCACCTTGCGGAAGGCAGGCTTGGCCAGCATGGCGCCGATCTTGGTGCCAAGGGAGGCCATCAGTTCTTCCTTGATCATGGTAAACAGTGCCTTGGCCAGACCTTCGGTATGCTTGAGGATGATGTTGCCGGCAAAGCCGTCGGCCACCACCACATCAAAATCGCCGGTGAAGATATCGCGGGCTTCGCAGTTGCCCACGAAGTTATAGCCGGACTGCTGCTGCATCAATTCATAGGTTTCCTTGACCAGCTTATTGCCCTTTTCAGCTTCTGCGCCGATGTTCACCAGGCCCACGTTGGGGTTCTTCACATCCAGCACACTCTTCATGTAAACGGAGCCCATCATGCCGAACTGTAGCAGGTACTTAGGCTGGCAGTCCACATTGGCGCCGCAGTCGATGAGCATGAAGTTCTTCCTCAGGCCCGGCAGGATCGGAGCCAGTGCGGGGCGCTCGATGCCCGGAATGCGGCCGACCTTGAACATGCCGCCCGCCAGCAGTGCACCGGTGGAACCTGCGGAAACCACTGCGCCTGCGCGGCCTTCGCGTACGGCGTTCATGGCGACCACCAGGGAGGAATCCTTCTTGGTGCGCACGGCCATCATGGGAGAATCCTCCATGGTGATGACCTCGGTTGCGTTTACGATGGAAATGCGGTCCTTCACATCATTGGCGTCGGCAATCAGCGCCGCCAGCTTTTCTTCCGGACCGGTGAGCATAATCTCAATATCCTTGAACTTTCGCAGGCCCCGGATTGCGCCTTCAACGATAGCGTTCGGCGCATTATCGCCGCCCATGGCGTCCAGAGCGATCACATATCGGCTCATTTACACAAGCCCCCTATTTTCTATATTCCGTTCTATTGTAGCAGAAAAGTAAAGGCTTGGCAAGTATTTCGATCATTCCGGCTGCACATAACCATTCCATGCCGCCCCAGCATTTTGAAAAACGCCTGCGCTTTTGCTTTGCAAAAATGCGAATTTCCTGCAAATTCACAAATTCCACCTTTTTCGCGCTTGCACGGAAGATCAAACTGCGGTATAATAGTCCTTGCTCGTGTGCCATTAGCTCAGTTGGATAGAGTGTCAGACTCCGACTCTGAAGGCCGCGCGTTCGAGTCGCGCATGGCACGCCAGAACAAAACCCCAATCCGTTTCACCGGATTGGGGTTTTATGTTGATCAGAACCTGCCGATATCCTTGACCAGTTCGACCACGGCCTTCATGGTATCGAAGGATACCTCCTTCGGGATGGAATGGTCGGTGGCAAATATGTAGGCGCCGTCCTTCATCAGGATGGGCAACAGGCGGCGGATTTCGTTGAGTATGGTCTCCTTATCGCTCCACAGCATTGCATCGAAGCCGCCGTGCAGTACGAGCCGGTCTCCGTATTTGGCCTTGACTTCCTCGGGGTTCATGCCGGCCTTGACCTCCATGGGATGCAGGGCGCCGAAGCCAACGGTCATGATTTCCGGGAGCAGAGAATTGATGTTGCCGCAGGAATGCAGGCGCACGAAGATACCCTTTTCGCGTGCCCAGTCCACAGCCTTCTGGTGGATGGGCTTGATGAACTCCTTATACATATCCACGGAGAAGAAGGCTGTTCCCTTGTAGCCAAGGTCATCGCGCAGGTTGAGCATATTGAACTCATAGCCGGCTTCCCATGCCATGTCCAGCTGCTTCAGGCAGACGTCCAGGGTGTGGTGCATCATGTCCTTGAGCAGTTCAGGCTCATCATACATATTGATCAGGAAGGTTTCCAGGCCCATGACCTCGGAGGAGAGGTTGTTGAACGTACAATAGACGTCGCCCAGCAGCCAGCGGCCTTCCTTCACCCAATTCTTATAATTCTTTTGCAGATAATCCCACTGGATGCGGTCGCGATCGGCATTGATGCGCTCCTTGGCGGCGCGCCAGGAATCCCAGTCCACGATGGTGAAATCCATGAAGTCAGGGGTGGTGACCTCGTGCTTGAAATTGCGCACCGTGGTTCCCCACTCATTCTTGACGGTGATGAAGGTATCGTCCTCCGAAACAACGGTTACAGGATAGCGCGGCGAGGAATCCGGAACAACGCGGCCCACGTTATCCACATCAAAGAACTCCTCATAGCTGACGCCCTCAGGCATGCCTTCGCTGCGCCAACGGTTCAGTGTGCTCGCCCAGGGAAAATCCCACATGACCACGCGGTCGGGTTCCTTGTGCTCAAATGCCCGCTGAAAGCGTTCCCTGGAGGTCATTTTATACATGATATCACCCACCTGACAATTCATAATGATGGATACTTTGCATTATTATAACACAGTTTGCCAGGTGGAACAATAGAAGTTATCCAAAATAAAGCAATGAGCTGCCGTTTCGCAGCCCATCGCCATCCATCTTTTAAAACAAGGCAGTCCGGACGCCTGACCTGGTCTTTGACCCCACACTCGCCTGCTGGAGCTTTCGCTCATAAGGACTCTGCCTCCCCACTACTAACCCTCTCGGAAGAAATTTTTGGCCGGCAGGACTTACTTCTAAGGCGCGCCATGCTCACCGGACTTTTGCCGGCTTACGTGGATCGTTTCGCCCGCGCCTGGCATCGACTTTCAACCACAGACGCGTCCGAACTGCCCATTCATTATAGGTAAACAACATCGCCGCGTCAAGCCTGCAAACATTATTTCTTTATTTAAGTATGCGCACGGCGGTAGCTTCCGGGACTCATTCCCATCATTGCCCGAAATACCTTGCCAAAATAGCTGGAATTGGAAAAACCGCAATCCTCCGCAATTCTTCCGATGGAATCCGATGTTTCCACCAGTGCACGACAGGCCATGCCGATGCGATGGCGATTCAGATATTCCATGGGAGTAGCGTCCAGGATATCCGAGAAACAACGAAAGCATTCCCGTTCGCAGATTCCGGCTGCACCGGCAATCTCTGCCACGGTGATCGGATTCTGGTATTTTTCATGGATGAAGCTGAGCATCTGCTTGGCACGCACAGCATTTTCACGCGAAACGCCGCTCTCTTCCCGGATTGCCGGTTCCATCATACGAAACATCCGGCCCCATGCCGCCGACAGATGCGCGCATACGAACAGTTCATATCCCGGTTCGTCCCCCTCGGCCGCATCAAAGGCCGCATTGATTTCCGCCATGATTTCACGGGATGCTTCATCGTCTTCATTCAGCAGAACCAGTTCCAGTCCTACGCAGTTTTCCACAGGCGCCACATACCGGCGCGACACAAGTCCCGTTCCGGATAGCAGCTCACGGGCGAACAGCTGGGCATGCAGGCAGACGCAGCCTTCCGGCTGGGCGGCTCTGTTCATGTGCAGCACCTTGGAGTTGAGGAAATATCCCTGCCCGGGACGAATGCGCACACTGCCCTGCTGCGTGAACAGCTCCAGTGCGCCGCTCTTCACGATGCCGAATTCAAAGTGATCGTGCCAATGCCAGGATGTGCTCTTGCCCGGATAGAGCTCCAGGCGCGCCTCGATGGCGGTATAGGGAAAATCCTGTTCGCGGCTCTGCACGATCTCGCGCTGCTTATCCGTTATGATGATGCTGTTGGGATCTTCGATCATAAAAAGTCTCCTATGTCGGTATTTTACCAATACAAGTCGCTTTTATGGCTTTATTTTGCGTATATAATACAGTATAATTCCATTATACACGAAACACCGTGTATTGGAAAGACCTTTTGCATGCGCTTGCTGCATTCGCGCACCGCAGACAGGTTTCCGAACTATCATTTTCTTCAAGCATACCCTCCGCCGCGCCTGAGCAACGCTGCGGAGGGTGTTGTTTCTTTGCATGTTCCATGTTATACTGAAGCATAAGCCCTTACAGGAGGTAGCCATGAAATACAAATGCATCCTGATGGACATTGACGATACCATCTTCGATTTTCCCGCCAGCAATAAAAACGCCGTCGGTGCCCTGATGGAGGAGCTGGGGCTGTCCTCTCCCACCGTGTACGATGAATACGAAACCATCAACAAGGCCTGCTGGAAGGCCCTTGAGCGGGGTGAAATGGACCAGGCGACGCTGCATGTGGAGCGCTTCCGCCGCTTTCTGGAAACCAAGGGACGCGATGATGATCCCGAACAGGTTGCCGCGCGCTTTGCCGAGCATCTGGGTGCGCAGGTGATCCCCCTGCCCCACGCCCAGGAAACCCTGAAGGCCATCTGCGACAAGGTGCCTGTGATCCTGCTGACCAACGGCATCACCGTGATCCAGAAGAAGCGCCTGGAAGAATCCGTCATCAAGGATTGGGTGAGCGGCGTGGTGATCTCCCAGGAGGTGGGCGTATCCAAGCCCGACCCACGCATCTTTGAAATCGCCCTGAACGGTCTGGATCCCAGGGAAGCGCTGATGATCGGCGACGGCGTAGCCAGCGATGTGGCAGGCGCCAACAATGCCGGTGTGGACATGTGCTGGTATAACCCCAAAGGCCGTCCCCTGCGCGAAGGCCTGCACGCGGAATACGAGATTCAGGATATCCGCGACTGTCTGGCCATCGCTACGCAAGAATAAAAACCGCCTTAAAGGCGGTTTTTCCTATTCAATGAACACGGCGCTGTACCAGTTCTGGTCGGGCGCATCCCGGTTCTCCAGGGTGAACAGCGGCAGGCCCATCTGGTGCACGGTTTTGAACACATCGATGCCCACGCTGTGGAAGGCAGGGCGCGCCTCACGCTTGAAGCGGCAATCCTCGCAGGTGACTGCAGCGCACTCCTTGCACAATCCGCAGTCGGAGAGGGACATAGCGAAATAGTATCCGTCATGGAAGGCGGCGCTCTCTACTGCAAGAGAAATCTTCTGGGAGATGTTCTTCTCCTTGGTGTGGATGATCACGCCCCAGCGGTAGCGGGAGAACATTTCGCGCATCTCCGCCATGGAGGGGTTGTTGGGGCGGGACGGGCAGGTGTGGTTCTTGCCCCAGTCCGTGCAGCCGTACATGCACTTGAGGAGCGTGCGGCTGTCCCAGCATATCTGTTCATCCTCAAAGGCGACGGCGTCGGTCGCACCCATTTCGCGAGCCAGCGGCAGGTATTTCTCCGCCTTCTCAAGGGTGGCGGGATTCAGTTCGTATGCCATAGTTTCCTCCATAATCCGTTGTTCAAATAAACCCCTGCTGCCCAAACGGACGCAGGGGTATACATTTTAGATAAAGCTGAACAGGCCCAGGGACTTGAGCAGCAGGATGGTCAGCAGAACCGGAGCCACGAACTTGATCATGACCACATAGAGATTCTTTCTGCCGAAGGTACAGCCGCTCTTTTCCACTTCTTCGATCACGGTCTTGGGCTTGACCACATAGCCGATCAGGATGCAGGTGCCGATGGCAACCACGGGCATGAGCAGGTTGTTGCTCACATAGTCCATAACATCCAGCAGCTGCGCATGTGCGCCGTTGGGCAGCACGATATCGAAGAACAGGCTGTTGTAGCCCAGGCACACGAACAGGGCCATGACCAGGGCGATGACGGTTTCAATCAGGGTAGCCTTGCTGCGGGACACACCGAACTTATCGATGATGCTGGCAACGATGGCCTCCATGATGGAGATGGAGCTGGTGATGGCTGCAAAGAGCACCATCAGGAAGAACAGAGCGCCAACCACATGGCCCACGCCGCCCATGGCTTCAAATACCTTGGGCAGGGAGATGAACATCAGGCTGGGACCGGATGCTTCCATGCCTTCGCGGCCCATGAAGGTGAACACAGCGGGGATGATCATCACGGCTGCCAGGAAGGCAACGATGGTGTCGAACAGCTCGATGTGGTTGATGGACTTGTTCAGGTTTTCCTCGTTCTTCACGTAGGAGCCGTAGGTGACCATGATACCCATGGCAACGCTGATGCTGTAGAACAGCTGGCCCATGGCGTCCAGAAGCACATTGAAGAAGGAGCGCAGGGTAAGGCCTTCAAAATTGGGGATCAGCAGAATCTTGAAGCCTTCCATACCGGTGCGGGTCACGCCTGCTTCATCGGTGTGGGTCAGGGTCAGGGAGAAGATGGCGATGCCGAGGATCAGCACCAGCAGGATGGGCATGAGCACCTTCGAAAAGGATTCAATGCCCTTGTTTACGCCGCGGTATACAACAAATGCTGTGGCCAGGATGAAAATGAAGCCCAGAACGATGGGTTCAACCGGGCTGGCGATGAATTCAGAAAAATAGCCGGATGCCGTAGCTGCAGTGCCGTTGCCGGTGACATAAACCAGGAAATACTTCAGTACCCAGCCGCCGATGGCACAGTAATAGGGCATGATGATCAGCGGAATGACGCTGGCAAACATGCCGAGGAAGCCGAACTTTTTGCTCAGCTTTCCGTAAGCGGTGAGAGCACCGGCGCGGGTCTTGCGGCCGATGGCCAGTTCGGATGCGAGAAGCGTAAAGCCGAAGGTGAGCGCCAGTACCAGGTAGATCACCAGGAACATGCCGCCGCCGTCCTTCGCAGCCAGATAGGGGAAGCGCCAGATATTGCCCAGGCCTACAGCACTGCCGGCTGCGGCGAGCACGAAGCCGATGCTTCCTGCAAACGTATTGCGTTTCTTTTCCTGCATGTGTTTCAATCCCTCTCGTAATTCAATCAGGCGCAAATGTGCGCAACTATTTCACTATACCACAAAATCTTCGGCGAATCAATTGCAAAAGCGAAATCGGTAAAATAAGTTTCTATAAAACACGGTTCTGAATTTCATATCCGCATTTTCTCTCACCAGCGTTGATTTCCGGCTTACTTTCGGGTATGATATATACAGTGAAATATACAATCCAAGGAGGGTTTCCCATGCGCATCCGAAACGAATACATGCAGGTTGAAATCGCCGCAGCCGGCGCAGAGCTGACGTCCGTATATGATCTCAAGCGCGATCAGGAGCTTCTGTGGAACGGAGATCCCGCATACTGGAAGCGTCGCTCCCCCATCCTGTTCCCCAACGTGGGCAAGACCTATGCAAACGTGATGCGCATCGGCGGCAAAACTTATCCTACCAGCCAGCACGGCTTCGCCCGGGACATGGATTTCACCCTGGAATCCTCGGATGAAACCAGCGCATGCTTCCTGCTCACCTCCAATGCGGATACCCTCGCCCGCTACCCCTACCCCTTCGAGCTGCGCATCCGCTATGAACTGCAGGATGACAGCCTGATCGTATCCTGGCTGGTCACCAATCCCGGCAAGGAGGAGATGGCCTTCACCATCGGCGGTCACCCGGCCTTCTGCTTCGATCCCGGCGAGGGCAAGACGGATTACTGCCTGCGCTTCCCCGGCCTTGAGCAGCTTGAATACCTGCTGCTGGATCCCGCCAGCGGTACCGCACAGCCGGACGCAAAGGAAATCCTGCCCCTGAAGAACGGCATCCTGCCCCTCACGGATGAGCTCTTCGCCAACGACGCCCTCATCCTGGACGATGGCCAGGTGGAGGAGGTTTGGCTCTGCCGCAGGGACGGCACGCCCCGCGTGGGCATGAAGTGCCCCGGCTTTCCCAACTATGGCGTATGGTCGGTACAGGGCGCGGGCTTCGTATGCCTGGAGCCCTGGGCGGGACGCTGCGACAACTGCGGTTTTGAGGATGAACTGTCTGCAAAGCCCAATGTAAACCTGCTCGCACCCGGCAAAACCTTCGAAAAGAGCTATTCCATCCTCCTCCCCAACGCTTGATCAAGGAGTGAATACCATGAACACCAATCTCCGGCGCAATGAGATCCTGCGCATGCTCAGCGAGAGCGACGCCTACATCAGCGCCGCCCAGCTCGCCCAGCACTTCGGCGTGACCCGCCAGATTATCGTATCCGATGTGGCGCTGCTGCGTGCCAATGGCAACCGCATCCAGGCCACCCGCAAGGGCTACCGCCTGGAAAAAGACGAACAGCCCCAAAGCCTGAGGAGCGTTGTATGCCGTCACCGGGGCGACCAGGTGCTGGATGAATTCTACACCATCGTGGACAACGGCGGCTCCATCGCCAGCGTAGTGGTAGAGCATCCCATCTACGGCGAGCTCTCTGCGGACCTGAACATCTGCTCCCGTTACGACGCCCAGGAGTTTGTGCAGCGCCAGCAGGAGACCAACGCCAGCCAGCTCTGCGACCTGACCGGCGGCCTGCACATCCACATGCTGCGCGTACCCAACGAGGAAACCTATATCCGCATCGTAAACGGTTTAAAGCAGCTGGATATCCTGGCCGAAGAATGACAAAAAGCGCTCCCAAAATGGGAGCGCTTTTGGATGTTCAGAATTTCTGGCCGCACTTGGGGCAGAAATCGAAATCTTCGTCGGTGGTATAGCCGCAGTTGGCACAGCGGCGGCCACTGTAGTTCTGACCGGGCATTTCGTGCAGATGCTCGGGGAGGATTTCCACATTCGCACCCCGGGCGATGGCCGCGCCGATTTCGCGGTCCAGTTCATAAACCCGGCCGCAGCAGCTGGTCTGCACATAGTACCGGCGGTTCCACTTGAGCACAGGGATAAAGAACAGGCTCAAAACCGTAAACACCATGAACACCTTATACCGCCCGTAAGCGCCGCAGGCGTCGCAGATCATCATCTGCGAAAAGTCCAGGTCCTTGCGGTCATCGTTGATTCCAAGCATCAGAAACATATCTTCACCTCACGGGAATTCTGCCATCCACTATAGCACATTTCTGCGCGGAATACAATTACCTCTCCTGCTTTCTTGACGAGGTGGTGCGCATCTGCTATGATGAAATCAAATGCACAATGAAGGGAAATACTCTCATGAAATACAAGCTGATTGCTATGGACCTGGACGGCACGCTGAACAACGACGCCAAACAGATCACCGAAAAGACCAAGGCCGCCCTCATGGACGCCCAGGAAAAGGGCATCCGCCTGGCGCTGGCCTCCGCCCGCCCCTCTCCCGGTTTGTACCGCGAACGGGACGTTCTGCGCCTGCAGGATCACCAGGGCATACTGATGTCCTATAATGGCGGCCGCATTGTAGATGCCGCCACCGGCGAGGTGCTGTTTGAAACCTGCATGGATCTTCAGGAAACCAAACAGGTGCTGCGCGAGCTGGAAAAGCTGCCCGTCACCCCCATCCTGGACGACGGCAAGCAGTTTTTCGTCACCGATAAAAACGGCTACAAAGTGGACTACGAGTGCTGGAACAACCAGATGGAGTGCACCGAGGTTGACAACCTGGCCGACTTCCTGACCTTCGCGCCCATCAAAATCCTGATGTCCGTGGATCCCGCCGAAATCGAGGCCGTGCAGGCGAAGATCGCTGCCCTGCTGCCGGAGAGCCTGATCGTGGTGAAGACCGCCGCCTTCTACCTGGAGGTCATTCCGAAGCAGATCAACAAGGGCCAGGGCATCCTGGACATCTGCAAGGTGCTGAACATCGATCCTGCCGAGGTCATCTCCTTCGGTGACGCCCAGAACGATATTCCCATGCTGGAAACCGCAGGCATGGGCGTAGCCATGGGCAACGCTGCGGAGGATGTAAAGGCCGCCGCCAATCTTGTCACCCTCACCAACAATGAGGACGGCATCGCCGCAGCCCTGGAAAAGCTGCTCTGAACCATATAAAAAAGGACGCATATGCGTCCTTTTTCGTTTATACCAATGCAGCCTCGGGATCCAGATCCAGATAGCCCTTGATATGTCCACGAGGCAGCGGCTGCGGCTTTTCGAAGGTAGATTCGATCGGAATGTTTCTCTCCTCCTCGCAGCTTTTGACGATGCTGTGGAGCACATCCAGGGCATGATAGGCCATTTCCTTGCTGGCGCGCGGCGTTCTGCCGGCACGGATGGACCATGCCATCTCCGCTGCGCCGATGCCGCGGGAATTCTCGCTGTAACCGAATGCGGCAGGCACGGGAATCTTCTCCTCGCATCCCTTGGGACGGTAATACACCTTGCCGCCAAAACTGTTGGGATCGGGCATGTAGAGCACGCCTTCGCTGCCGAACACGGTGATATTGCATTCCTCGGGCGAGATGCACTCGCTGTTGAAATGCAGCGTGCCGATAACGCCGCTGTCAAACTGCAGCGTTCCTACCATCACAGATTCGGGCACGAGGGTGTATTCCTGCATGAAGCGGTCGGACTTGGGCTGAATCACAACGCAGCGGTCCGAATTGGTTTTCAGCATGCCGTTTACCTTGTGCACCGGACCCAGAACGGAGAGCAAAGCGGTCAGGTAATAGATGCCCACATCGAATCCTACGCCGCCGCCCGGCTCCGCCAGGAAAGGAATCGTCTGGCTGTAGCTCTTATTATCCCGGGCCAGCTGGGCTACGCAGGAAGTCACCTTGCCGATGAGCCCGTTTTCAATTGCCAGGCGGGCAGTCTGAACCGCAGCGCCCAGGAAGGTATCCGGGGCAGCGCCCAGGTACAGGCCCTTCTCATTGGCCAGCTCCACCAGCGCCCTCCCCTCCTCCAGGGATACGGCCAGCACCTTTTCGGTATAGACGTG
>JAGBAU010000334.1 GCA_017938785.1 Clostridia bacterium | reverse complement strand
TTTGGTGCGGTTGACGGGACTTGAACCCGTACGGTCTCCCACACGCCCCTCAAACGTGCGCGTATGCCTATTCCGCCACAACCGCGCGAACGTATATATTATACTCGCGAAGGGTGAGGTTGTCAAGCCCTTCGCGAGAAATAAATTCTGAACAGGGGTCAGCGCTTCTTGGGCTGCGCGCTGTTGATTACCTTCACATAGGGAGCGGCCATGCCTTCGTTCATCTTGTTTCCCATCTTTGCTTTGATGCGGGGATTGCGCACCATTGCGCCCAGGAAGCACATCACCAGCATCCTGCCGCGCTGCTTCTGGGGGAAATCATACACACCATGCTTCTTATAGAAGTCGTGATCTGCCTTCATCAGGCCGCGCATGATCCAGATCAGGTCGCGGAAGATCTTCATGCCGCCAACACCCCAGAAATTGCGGGGCTGAACATATTTGTGCTCCATGGCGTAGGCCAGGCGGTTGATCATAGCAGTAAGGGTCTGGGCATTGTATCCCACGCCGGCCAGGAAGTTGTGCCCAACTTCGGCACGGGCTTCCACGATCGTGCGCAGGTTTGCCTCGGCTCCATAGTCGCCGTTCACGATGTAGCCGAAGGGCATGCCTTCCGTCACCGTGCGGTGGCCGTTGCAGAACTGACGGTCATCATAAACCTTGAACCGGGGGCCCATGGAATGATCCCGGATGGTGAAGGCGCAGACGATGGCATCGGCGGTCTGGATCTGTTCCCGAAGGAAGCTGTCGAAACCATCCTTGTAGATGCATTTGCCGTCGCCGGCGCAGTTGAAGCAGCCGAGACAGCCGCCCTTGAAGGGATAATCCGCGATGTTCACCAGGCGGGTTTTGTAGGGGAAGGCAGTTTCGAAGTCAGCGATCATGGCTTTCAAATTGGCGTCATCCGGGCGAAGGTCTGCGACGATTACGGCTTCGAAGCCATCCTTCTTTTCTGCGGTTTGCAGGGAGGGGCGGTAGGGCTCTGTCTGTTCGGCCGCCTTCTGCGGCGCAGCTTCATAGACGTCATTTTCCACGCACCAGAGGGCATATTCGAAGAAGTTCTCTGCATCCTTCTGTCCCTCAGGTTTGGTCAGATCATCCATGTCCGCAGAGAGCCCGCGGATGACCTTCATGCCAAGGTCGTGACAGTTGTCCTCAATGTAGCGGTGGGCGGTCACATCGTAGAAGTGCTTGGAGGTGGTGATCTGCGTGGCGAATTTCCCGGACAGGTCCTCTCCGCAGGCCTTCAGCGCCGCAATGAAGCGGTGCAGCTGGCTGGGGGCGATGAAGGTGTACACCGGATAGGAGAACACGATCAGGTCGGCACGGCGCATGGCTTCGATGGGCTCGGACATATCGCGCTCATAGGCGTTGATCTTCGTGCCCACGTTCAGGTATTCAAAATGATGCTCGGGATAGCGCCTTTCCAGGTACAGGGAGGTATGCACCGTTGTGGAGTACTTGCCTCTCGGGGAACCGTTCAATACGCAGATATTCACAGGCTGATACCACCGTTTCTAAAGTATACTGGTTCAGCTTCGCCCGGCGGTGCGGGTGAAGATGGAACCGGGAACCGCAGCGACGGCGGCCCGTGCGGCTTCATCGCTGTCGAAGGCGGCGAATACCGTGGAGCCGCTGCCGGTCATGCGCACAAAGCGGGCGCCCAGGCTGCGGAATCTCTCGATCAGTTCGCCGATTTCCGGCATCAGGGAGATGGCAGGGGCTTCCAGATCATTGTGGGCCAATTCCTGCGCACGATCAAGATCGCCTGCAAGCAGGGCGTCTGCCAGCGCATCGGTTTCCACAGGAGTCATGGGATAGCCGCCGGCGTTCCATGCCTTGAAGACTGCCGGGGTGGACAGACCGCCGCCGGGGGTAATCATGGCCAAGGGGATGACGGGCGCATCCTCGCGGGGAGTCAGGATTTCACCTACGCCCTGGGCACGGCACAATCCGCGCTGCAGGCAAAAGGGAACGTCTGCACCCAGGCTCAGGCCGATCTGCTGCAGGGTCTTGAGCGGAAGATGCAGGTTCCACATATGGTTCAGGGCCAGCAGGGTCGCGGCGCAGTCTGCGCTGCCGCCACCCAGGCCGGCGCGGGAGGGGATGTGCTTTTTCAGAGTGATGTGCGCGCCGAAGTGCTTGCCCATGGTATCATTGAGGGCATTGGCGGCACGGATGACCAGGTTGCGGTCGCCGGAAGGCAGGCGCTGGCCGTTTACATCCAGGGTGAGCCAGCGGGAGGTTTCGAAGGTGAGTACATCGCTCAGCTCGATGCTCTGCATCAGCATATCCAGGTCGTGGTAGCCGTCCGGGCGGTCGCCGCAGATGGACAGCGACCAGTTAATCTTGGCAGGCGCCTTCACTGTCAGCTTCATAGACCCTCCGTGCCCGGGATGGGCGTCATTTCCGGTTCAAAGTGGGAGATGGATTCGCGCTCGATGGTGGGCATCTGGTGGTAGGTGGTATCTTCGCCGCCGAAGATGATTACCATCAATACGCATACGAGTATGGCCGCGAACACCAGCGCCAGCAGAATGCGCAGGATGGGACGGTTTTTGCCGGGATCCCGTTCCTTGCGGACACGCTTCTCCTTGGCAGGCTTTTCGGGTTTGGCGTTGGTTTCCTTTTTCGGTTCGGGAGTGTGCTGAGGCTGAACCTTGCGGCTCTGGCCCGTGGTGCCGAAACCGGAGGGTCGGCGGGGGTTGGAATTCTGTTTATCCATGGTATTTCCTCATTTGGCTGTAAGGGATTCAATCGGCTTCGTAATCGGTGGGAGCTTCATCGGAACTGTCCTCATGGTTCACATAGATGGGACGGGTGATGATTCGCGGCTCTTCCTTCTCTTCCGGTTCCTCGGCTGCATTGTAGTTGTGACCGCAAACTGCACAGAAGGCGTCCTCACCCTTGCGCATGGCGCCGCAGTCGGGGCAATAGCTCACGTTTTCCACAGAAGGCGCAGCTTCCTCTTCGGCGTTGTTTTCCGGCATGCGGCGGCCGCAGCTGGAGCAGAAGCGTGCGCCCTTGCTCATGCCTGCGCCGCAGGCAGGGCAGCGGTTCTGGTTCTTGATTTGCATCTTCTGGCGGTCCAGTTCCTCCAGGCGCTGCTTCAATTCCTCCACGCGGGCGCACAGGGGAGCCAGGGCTTCGGTATCCGTACCCTTGGATTCCACATAGATGCG
>JAGBAU010000333.1 GCA_017938785.1 Clostridia bacterium | reverse complement strand
TCCCTGCAGACCGGCGTTGTAGACGGCCAGGACAACCCCCTGCCCACCGTTGAATCCGCTAAGTTCTACGAGGTTCAGAAGTCCATCACCATCCCCAACCATCTGGTTGACTCCGTATGGCCCGCAATCAACGTTGATTTCTGGAACGAGCTCACCGCTGAAGAGCAGGAAATCATCATGGGCGGCGTAGAAGCCGGCCGTAAGTTCTGCGACGAGACCAACCTGGGCCGCGAAGCCGAGCTGGTTGAGTTCTTCAAGGAGCAGGGCCTGTCCGTTTACGAGGCAGACCTGAACGCTTTCGCAGAGCATGTACAGGCCTACTACCTGGCAGACGAATCCTCTGCTGCCTGGGATCAGGACCTGCTGGCTCAGATCAACGCAATGGGCTAATCCCCGGTTTGATTTGAAGCATTTATAAACCCCTATTGATTTACACGGGGTCGCCATCCCATGATGGCGACCCCGCGTAGCGCTGAGGGCGGCCGCTAAAAAGCCGCTAATGCAGCCGGTTTCGCTGCATTGAATCAGAAGCGGTTGCAACGCTGAATGGCGGTTCGTCCCGTACGCAATCGCTCAGTGAATCAAACTGCAAAGCCGCAGGATTCATTCTGCCGGATCTTTGCCACTGGAGGAAAAACCAATGAAATCTCTGCTCAAAACGCGCGATCTCCTGCGTGATATCGTGGAGCTGTATATTCCGATTGCATGCTTCGTGATCATGTTTGTGATCTTTATCGCGCAGATCTTCTGCCGTTACGTTCTGCGCATGCCGCTGGCATGGGCATATGAAGTAACGGTCAGCTGCTATCTGTGGCTGGTTGTTCTGGGCGCCTGTTATGCCCAGCGTCATCATTCCCACGTTACCTTCACCCTGATCACCGATGTTATGCCCATGCGCCTGCAGGCCTTCTGCATCTTCCTGGGCAACCTGCTGATCGCTTTTACCTTTGTCTGGTCCTTTATCCCCAGCATTAAGTTTGTAGATTTCATGGCGATGCAGAAGACCTCTGTTTTCAAGATTGGTCTGAACATCGTTTATGCTCCCTATATCCCCTTCCTGGCTTTCCATATCCTGTATATGCTGCGCGATATGGTTCTTGATTTCAAGGTGTTCACCGGCCTTGCCAAACCCGAAGAAATCGAGCTGTACAAGAAGGAAAATATGAATGAAGTTGAACAGGCCATCGCTGGTCCGGAAGGAGGCGACGCAGAATGAGCTTTCCGCTGATCGTATTTCTCGTAGTATTCGTGCTGATTTTCGTGCTGCGCATGCCGATTCCCCAGGGCATGATGTGCGCCTGCATGTTCTATTTCATCGCCGCAGGCCAGCCCATTAAGATGGTCGGCCAGCAGACCCTGAAAACCTTCTACACCAACTATACCATCATCGCCGTACCGCTGTTCATTTTCGCTGCAAACGTAATGAACTCCGGTAAGATTACCGATAAAATCTATGATTTTGCACTAGCTCTGGTTGGCCGCTTCAAGGGCGGTCTGGGCCATGTAAATATCCTGGGTTCCCTGGTATTCGCCGGCATGACCGGTTCCGCCATCGCGGACGCCTCCGGTCTGGGCAAAATGGAAATTGAGCACATGAAGAATGAAGGCTACGAACCTGAGTTCGCCTGCGCCATGACCTCTGCTTCCGCAGTTCTGGGTCCCACCTTCCCGCCGTCCATCCCCATGGTTATCTATGCCATGTATTCCGGCTGCTCCGTTGGCGCCCTGTTCCTGGGCGGTATGGTTCCGGCACTGGTTCTGACCATTGCTATGATGGCATATGTTGTGTTTATTGCCCATAAGCGCAACTATCCCACCTCTGCCCGTCCGAACTTCAAGGCCTTCGTGAAGTCTACCCTGGCTGCAATCCCCGCCCTGCTGGTTCCCGTCATCCTGCTGGCTGGCATCTATGCCGGCATCATGACTCCCACCGAGGCCGGTGCAGTTGCAGGTTTCTACGCACTGCTGGTTGCTTTCTTTGTATACCGCATGCTGGGCTGGAAGGATTTGAAGAACATTCTGATCGAAACCGTTAAGGGCGTCGGCACCTGCTCCCTGATGATCGGTGCTGCTGCCTGCATCAACTACATCGCTGCTAAGGAACAGGTTTCCGTTCAGATCGCCAACATGATCCTGAACATGACCGACAACCCCTACGTATTCCTGTTCATCGTGAACGTGGCCATCCTGGTGCTGGGCATGTTCATCGATACCTCTGTTATTCAGAGCGTATTCGTACCCCTGATGATCCCGATCGCCACTTCCCTGGGCATCGATCTGCTGCACTTCGGCCTGGTCTGCATCCTGAACATGATGATCGGCCTGTGCACTCCGCCCTTCGGCATGCTGCTGTTCATCACCTCCGGTGTATCCGGCACGCCGCTTAAGAAGGTCATCAAGGAAGTCATGCCTCTGCTGATCGTTATGCTGGTTGTCCTGGCTCTGATCACCTACATCCCGGACATCGTGCTGTGCCTGCCCCGCTGGCTCATGGGCTACGCCGGGTAAGCGGCGAGGCGCCGCGGCCAGTTGGCTGCCGCCTTTAAGCCAACAAAAAACCTGCCCCGTAGATTATGGGGCAGGTTTTCTTTGTTTCTTTCCTATAATTATCCTGCATCAAAGCACGAAACCGGGCCCGTGGAGTATGGGCCCGGTTTCTTTTGTGTGGTTTTATTTGCGGAGATGCTTCAGGTAGTATTCCTTCATGCAGTTGAAAGTTTCTTCGCTCAGATCGTGTTCCACCTTGCAGGCGTCTTCCAGGGCGACTTCTTCGCTTACGCCCAGGGCGATGAAGATGGCGGAGATGATGCGGTGCTTTTCCAGAGTGGATTCAGCAACCTTGCGGCCTTCTTCAGTGAGGTTGATGTGACCGTCGCTGCCGATTTCAACCAGGCCCTGCTGAACGTATTGCTTCATATACTGACTGATCGTCGGCTTGGAAAAGCCCAGGTAATTGGCGATATCCACCGCCCTTACCGAGCCGAGCTGCTGGCCGAGAATCAGGATTGCTTCCATGTAG
>JAGBAU010000332.1 GCA_017938785.1 Clostridia bacterium | reverse complement strand
TGATGCCATCAAGGCGAGCCTGTCCCGCGATCAGTTCCGGCTGTACAAGCTGATCTATGAACGCTTCGTATCCAGCCAGATGACCCCCGCCGTATACGACACCCTGTCCGTTGATATCGATTCCGATACCAACGTGCGCTTCCACTTCAATGCACAGAAGCTGCGCTTTGCAGGCTTCACTGCCGTGTATGAGGAAGGTCAGGATGATTCCGATGAGGAGTCCAACGTAAAGAACCTGCCTGAAATGGAAGAGGGCATGAAGGCTGAGCTGGGCAGCATCTCCGCCGACCAGCACTTCACCCAGCCCCCGCCGCGCTACACCGAAGCAAGCCTGGTGCGCGCACTGGAGGAAAAGGGCATCGGCCGCCCGTCCACCTACGCCCCCACCATCTCCACCATCATCACCCGCGGCTATGTGGCCCGCGAAAACAAGCGCCTGATGCCCACGGAGCTGGGCAAGATCGTCAACGATATGATGTGCAAAAACTTCCCTAACATCGTTGACATCGCCTTCACCGCAGGCATGGAGACGGAACTGGATGATGTTGAGGCCGGCAATTCCGAGTGGCACAAGATCATCGCCGACTTCTATGGTCCCTTTGAGGAGACCCTGGAGGAAGCCGAGAAGAACATCGAAAAGGTCTCCATCGAGGACCAGGTTTCCGATGTGCCCTGCGAAAAATGCGGCGCAATGATGGTCTACAAGATGAGCCGCTTCGGCAAGTTCCTGGCCTGTCCCCGCTTCCCCGAGTGCCGCCACACCATGGCCCTGCCCAAGAACATCGGCGTTCCCTGCCCCAAGTGCGGCAGCGAACTGCTGGAGCGCATCAGCCGCAAGGGCCGCAAATTCTATGGCTGCGAAAAGTATCCCGAGTGCGATTTCGTATCCTGGGAGCGTCCCGTGAAGGACAAGTGCCCCGTCTGCGGTGACCGCATGGTGATGAAAGCCGGTCCCAAGGACACCCTGTTCCACGTCTGCGTAAACGAAAGCTGCCGCCACCGCGTACAGGTGGAGGTAGGAGGAAATGATGAATAATACCGTCACCATTGTCGGCGCGGGTCTCGCGGGCTGCGAAGCTGCATGGCAGCTGGTTCGCCGCGGCGTGCCTGTCCGGCTGATCGACATGAAACCCAAAAAGTACAGCCCCGCTCACAAGAGCGAGGGCTTTGCGGAATTGGTCTGCTCCAATTCCCTGAAGGCGGAAAACCTGACCAATGCATCGGGGCTTCTGAAGGCCGAGATGCGCGCGCTGGACGGACTGATCCTCTCCTGCGCGGAAAAGAGCCGCGTACCTGCCGGCGGCGCTCTGGCCGTTGACCGCCATATCTTCTCTGACATGATCACCCGCACGCTCAAGGAGCATCCGCTGGTGACCTTCGAATCGGAGATTATCTCTGAAATTCCCGAAGGTCCGGTGATCATCGCCACGGGTCCGCTGACCGACCCGGCGCTCACCGACGCCATCGCGAAGCTGCCCGGCGCAAAGGCGCTGCACTTCTTTGACGCCGCTGCGCCCATCGTCACCGCCGAATCCCTCAACATGGACAAGGTGTTCCGTGCATCCCGCTACGATAAGGGATCGGATTACCTGAACTGCCCCATGAACGAGGAGGAATACAACGCCTTCTACGATGCCCTGATGGGCGCCGAACTGGCGGAGCTGCACGATTTCGAAAAGAAGCTGGTGTTTGAAGGCTGCCTGGCGGTGGAAATTCTCGCCTCCCGTGGCCGCCAGACCCTAGCATTCGGTCCGCTGAAGCCTGTAGGCCTGAAGGATCCCCGCACCGGCCGCGAGCCCTACGCCGTAGTCCAGCTGCGCCAGGAGAACGAAGCAGGCACGCTGTACAATCTGGTTGGCTTCCAGACCCGCCTCAAATGGGGCGAGCAGAAGCGCGTGTTCAGCATGATTCCCGGCCTGGAGAATGCGGAATTTGCCCGCTACGGCGTGATGCACCGCAACACTTACCTGAACGGCCCGGATATGCTGGGCGCAAACTACGCCCTGAAGGGCAACCCCATGGTCCGCTTCGCGGGCCAGCTCTCCGGCGTGGAGGGTTACATGGAGTCCACCGCCTCCGGCATGACCGCCGCCATCGGCCTGTACTGCGCCATGAACGGCAAGCCTGAACCGGATTTTACCGGCAAGACCATCCTGGGCGCGCTGGCCCGCCATGTATCCACCCCCAGCGCAAACTTCCAGCCCATGAACGCAAACTTCGGTATCCTGGAACCCCTGGCCGAGCGCGTAAAGGGCAAGCGCTTCCGCTATGAAAAGATGAGCGAGCGCGCCATCGACACCCTGAACGAGGTAATCAAAACTTATGAGCTATGAACATGAAGTCCGCAGCCCCTTCCGCGGCACCACCATCTGCGCCGTAAAGCGCAATGGTGAAATCGCCCTCGCCGGCGACGGCCAGGTGACCATGGGCGAAAAGACCATCATGAAGGGCACCGCCCGCAAGATTCGCCGCATCTACGGCGGCAAGGTCGTGACCGGCTTTGCAGGCTCCGTATCCGATGCATTCGCCCTGATGGAGCGCTTTGAGGACAAATTGACCCAGTATTCCGGCAACCTGTCCCGCGCCGCAGTGGAGCTGGCCCAGGATTGGCAGATGGGCAAGATCGCCAAGCTGGAAGCCATGCTGCTGTGCGCCGACAAGGATAACCTGATGCTGGTATCCGGCACCGGCGAAGTGATCGAGCCTGACGAGGGCGTTCTGGCCATCGGCTCGGGCGGCAACTATGCCCTGACTGCGGCCCGTGCGCTCTATGTCAACACCGATCTCTCTGCCGCCGAAATCGCACGCAAGTCCCTGGAAATCGCCAGCGAAATCTGCGTG
>JAGBAU010000331.1 GCA_017938785.1 Clostridia bacterium | reverse complement strand
CACGGGGATGGCCCTGGCCCTTGTCGATGAAGCCGTCGGAGCCCAGCATCACATGGGGATGCTTCAGCGCCAGGCGCACATCATCCTCCTGCATCACATAGCAGACGGTGATGCAGTCCGGCTCCTCGCGCCGCAGCTCCTCAAAGGTTTCCCTGGTGCAGGGCACGCCCTTGTACCGGCCCTCGGCGGGCACGCAGGCGCTGTAATCGCAGTGGTAGCGCTCCAGCCAGCCCTCATCATAGGTGGTTTCGCCGATGCCCGTGGAGAAGGCCGTGTAGGGATAGCAATCGCAGGCCACGTCCAGGCCACTTTCCCGTTCGGCGTCGATCTGCCAAAGCAGCTGTTCCATCTGGCCGAATCCGCCCATGGAGCCGATGTGGGAAATCTGCACGGGTACGCCGCATTCCCTGCCCACCCGGGTGACCTCACGGACGGCGTCAAAGATGTAGGCTGCGTCATCCCGCACATGGGCGGAGATCAGCTTGCCCGAGGGCGCGCACAGCCGGGCGGCGGCGCGGAATTCATCCTCATCCGTGCCGGGCACGTAGCGCAGCCCGAAGGAGATACCCACGCATCCGCCGTCGACGGCGCGCTGCAGGCCTTCCAGCATGCGCTTTTTCTGTTCGTCTGTGATTCCGGCATACTTGTCCAGCCCGCCCGCCTGCCTGCGGAAGAAGCTGTGCCCCGCAAACAGCGCAACGTTCACCGGAGAGCCGTCCCGGTCGGCAAGGGCAAGGTATTCCACGGGTTCAAACACATTGTCGCCGCAGTTGCCGCCCACCGCCGTGGTCACGCCCATGCGCAGCATGGAATGGAAGATGCAGTTGGCAATGCGCCCGTCCTCCACCGGATCCTCGTGCATGTGGATGTCGATGAAGCCCGGGCACACCACGCGTCCGGCGGCGTCGATGTTCCGGTCGGCCGCCGGGCTTTCATCGGTGACGGCAGCGATTTTGCCATCTACAACCAATATGTTTTTCTTCTCATAAATACGGTTTGCCGGGTCCGCCAGCAAACCGTTTTGAATCAATATGCTCATGATTTCCGGTATACGCTTTCAATCAAATCCACGCAGCCCTCGATGCCCAGCATGCTGCTGTCCAGCGACAGGTGGTAATTCTGGGCCACGCCCCACTCCCGGCCGGTGAAATGCTTGTAGTTCACCTTGCGGCGGGCGTCCTTGTCGTCCAGGCGCTTTTCGGGGGCGATATCGCTCTCGCCGTAGAGCTTCACGATGCGCTCGGCGCGCTCCGCCTTCGGGGCATGGATGAACACGTTCAGGCAGTCCTCCCGGTCGCGCAGGATGTAATCCGCGCACCGGCCCACGATGACGCAGCTCTCCTTCTCCGCAATCTCCAGGATGATCTTGCGCTGCATGCACCACAGAAAATCCGCGGGCGTCATGCCGTTCATCACATCCGGATGGGCGGCGCGTGCGCCGAAGATATAGGATAGAAAGCTCTTGCCCGGCGCATGTTCGCCGTGTTCCTCGATGTATTTGGGATCGAAGCCGGTTTCCATGGAGATTTGTTTGACCAGTTCCTTGTCGTAATAGGCGATGCCCAGCCTCTCGGCCAGCATCTTTCCAACGGTGCGTCCGCCGCTGCCGAATTCGCGGCTGACGGTGATGATTCTCTTTGCCATATTTTCCGCCTCCCTTGGTTTAGAATGGATGCAGGTTAATTCTATATTACGTCAAAAGCAGCCAAAAATCAAGCGGAAGGATGCAAAAAACGCCCCCGCAGGAGCGCCTTGCATTTGTATTCATTCCCCCATCAGGAAGGTATCGATCACCTTTGCCACGCCGTCGTGGTCGCAGTCGTCGGTGATGAAATCGGCGGCCTCTTTGGCCTCGGGGCAGGCGTTGCCCATGGCTGCGGAGAAGCCCGCGGTGTTGAGAATCTGGATATCGTTCATGCTGTCGCCCACGGCGATGGTCTTTTCAACGGGCAGCTGCAGGTGTTCGCACAGCATCTTCAGTCCCCTGCCCTTGTCCGCCACATCGGATACGATTTCGATCATATAGCCCAGGGAATCGGAAATCGTCAGCGGACGGTCGGCGAGCATGGTCTTGAAGCGGTCGCGGTCCCGCACGTTTTCAAAGTAGAGGTTGATCTTTTCGATGCGGAAGGGACGCGCATCATAGGTGTCAAACAGCTTGGCGTCGAACACGGAGCAGCGGTGGAACACATCGCGGTAATTGGAAACCCGGCAAGCCTCCAGCCAGCTGTCGTCCTTGGCATTGAAGTAGGACATATTCTCATGGAAAACCTGAATGATGGTGCGCTCGCCCCGGGCCAGCTTCAGGATGTGCTGAATCTCCTCAACGGGCACCGGATCCACATGGATGGTGCGTTCATGCTTCACATCGTACACGCAGCTGCCGTTTTCACAAACCAGATAGCGAATCTCCGGCAAAACCTTCAGGGTATCGCGGATTTCAGACAGGCATCTTCCCGTGGAAAGCACCACATGCTTGCCCGCTGCGCAGGCGCGGCGCACGGCTTCACGGTTGCCTTCAGAAACCTTCAAGCTGCTGTTGAGCAGGGTTCCGTCCATATCCAAGGCAATGAGTTCATACTTTCCCATCGCGTTTTCTCCCATTCATACATACTTTTTCATTATTATATATCAGTTTCGTTTGCTTTTGAAGTAAAATCGCAGCGCATCCGGGTTAAACGCTTGTCAATTCCTGCGGAAATGGGTATAATAATGCATGTATTTTGTTCCTAAGGAGGCTGCTCTCATGAGAAAAAGCGGCGTTTTGATGCATATTACTTCCCTGCCGTCCCGCGGTGGCGTGGGCACGCTGGGCAAGGCCGCCTATGATTTTGTGGATTTCGTGAAGGATTCCGGCATGAACATCTGGCAGATGCTGCCCGTGGGCCCCACCGGCTACGCCGAGTCGCCCTACCAGAGCGCATCCACCTACGCCGGCAATCCCCTGATGATTGATTTTGATTTGATGATCGCAGACGGCCTGCTGCCCGAGGGCGCCTATGAGCCGCTGCCCATCCTGCCCAATGTGGATTTCGAAGCCGTGAAGCAGCAGAGCACTGCGCTGCTCAGGCAGGCCTTCGCCTATTCCCGCGAAAAGCTGGCGGAGGAGCTTGCCATCTTCGAGGCAAAGCACAGCTGGGTACGCGATTACGCCCTGTTCTATGCCATCAAGGAGAAGTTCAACTTCGCATCCTGGATGACCTGGCCGGACGAGGATATCCGCCACCGCAAGAGCGAAGCCCTGGCAAAGTACGCAGAAGAGCTTGCCGATTCCGTCGAATACTACATCTTCGGCCAGTACGTGTTCTTCAGCCAGTGGGAACGCCTGCACGATTATGCCCGTGCAAACGGCGTGGAGCTCATGGGCGACATGCCCATCTACGTATCCGAGGACTCCTCGGACGTTTGGCTCAACCCCGATATGTTCGAGCTGGACGAGGACGTGCGCCCCATCCGCATCGCGGGCGTGCCGCCGGATTATTTCCAGAAGGACGGCCAGCGCTGGGGCAATCCCCTGTACGCCTGGGATAAGCATCAGGAAACCAAATACAGCTGGTGGATTGCCCGCCTTCGCGCACTGGGCGATATGTTCGACATCCTGCGCATCGACCACTTCATCGGCTTCGCCAACTACTACGCCATCCCCGCCACCGAGGAAACCGCCCGCAACGGCAAGTATGAGCTGGGCCCGGGCATCAAGCTGTTCCGCCGCATCCAGAAGGAGCTGCCGAACCTGAACATCGTGGCCGAGGACCTGGGCGTGGTCAGCAAGCGCGTCAAGAAGCTGCTCTCCGCCACGGGCTATCCGGGCATGAAGGTCATGCAGTTTGCCTTCGATTCCGACGATACCAACCAGGACCTGCCGGAAAACCACGCGCCCAATTACATCGTCTACACCGGCACCCATGACAACAACACCACCCTGGGCTGGTGGAAGGATACCACCGACAAGGTGCGCGCCTTCGCCCGCAAGAAGCTGGGCATGTATGAAAACGACGATGACATCGTTTCCGCCATGCTGTGCGCCGCCTGGGGCAGCGTGTGCAATACCGCCATCGCCCCCATGCAGGATTTCCTGAACCTGGGCGGCGAAACCCGCATGAACTTCCCGGGCACCGTGGGCGGCAACTGGCTGTGGCGCATGCAGCCCGCCGACTATGCCCCCATCGCCCGCCGCATCCGCGTGATGAACCGCAGATACAACCGCGGCAATGTTCCCGCGCTGGATGTAGCCGCCATCGTGGCCGACGCCGAGAACATCGTCATGGGCAAGTACCATGTGAACATGGCCGAAGCCTCCGCCGTACAGCTGCACGAGGGCATCTCCTCCGCCGTGATGATGGCCATCGCCCCCCGCTGGAGCGACGACCACGCCGAGCTGCTTACGAAGCGCCATGCGCTCTACCTGTCCGCCGAATACCTGGTGGGCCGCCTGGTTTACAACAACCTGTTCTCCCTGGGCATCCTGGACGATGTGAAGCAGGCCCTCGCTGAAAAGGGCGTGGATCTTGCCGACCTGGAGGACATCGAGGACGCAGCCCTGGGCAACGGCGGTCTGGGCCGCCTGGCCGCCTGCTTCCTGGACAGCGCCGCCACCCACAACATCCCGCTGGACGGCTACGGCCTGCGCTATAAGTACGGCCTGTTCAAGCAGACTTTTGTGGACGGCCGCCAGACCGAGCTGCCCGACGACTGGACCGCATACGGCGATCCCTGGAGCATCCGCCGGGATGAGCTCACCGTGGAGGTTCCCATGAAGGGCCTCACCGTGCGCGCCGTTCCCTATGACATGCCCGTTATCGGCT
>JAGBAU010000330.1 GCA_017938785.1 Clostridia bacterium | reverse complement strand
GGGCCTCCTGGATGCCCACAGAAATCTCCGGGGAGATGAAGCGCTTGCTGCCGTCCAGGTGGGAGCGGAACTCGACGCCGTTTTCGCTGATCTTGCGGAAGTCCGCCAGGGAGAAGACCTGGAATCCGCCGCTGTCGGTGAGGATGGGGCGATCCCAATTCATGAAGGAGTGCAGGCCGCCGGCCTTCTTCACCAGCTCCTCGCCGGGACGCAGGTGCAGGTGGTAGGTGTTGGACAGGATGATCTGCGCGCCGCAATCCTTCAATTCGTCCGGCGACATGGTCTTTACGCTGGCCTGGGTACCAACGGGCATGAAGATGGGCGTTTCGATCACGCCGTGCGGGGTGTGCAGGCGGCCGCGGCGGGCGCCGGTCTGCTTGCACACGTGCAAAAGTTCAAATTCAAAAGGTTTCTGCATTTCAAAATCCTCCAATTCGGGCGGTCTCGCTTGCGCGCCTGCGCCCATTACTCAAAAAAACAGTGACCGGCATATGCAGGTCACTGCAGATCGTTCAAGCGCTTATGCCTTTGCCTTGCGGCGCAGCACGAGGGTCATGCTGCCGGCTGCCATCATGAAAGCGGCTGCGGCCACGCCAACGGGCATGGAACCATCACCGGACTGGGGAATGATGTTATCGATCACGCGGGCGCTGATGTCCATGCTGACCAGCATGCGGCCGTCTGCATCGAAGGCGTCCATACGGTACACGCCGCTGTCCTCAACCTGCGCATTGACGATGCTGTAGGCCTTCTGGGTGGCGCCAGTGATGGCTGCATCTTCGAAATACCACTGGTAGGAAGCGGGCTCCACGCCGTCAATATTGACTTCCATGGAGAGATCCTCACCGGCGTTGACAACGGCGTTCTGGGTCATCTTGGAAACGCGCATCACAACGGTGGTGGAAATCATACCTTCTGCCACAGCGCAAACGCCGATCATCAGCATCAGTGCGGTCAGTACCAGGGCGACAAGTTTCATATATCGATTCACGGAGTATTCCTCCCCATACCTATTCCATAATCAGTATTATTTTATACCATAAGCCGCTTTAATTCAATGATTATCCCGACTTATGCACAAAATCGACTACTTTCTGCAATATTTGCAATTACCACTTCATCTTATTTCACATTTAATTAATGCGCATTTTCCAATCGAGCCGTTTCATGGTTTTTTCAGCCGAAAACAGGGGGATGCTTTACAGCTTAAAGAACGCGGTGGTATAATAGAAAGGACTTTTACCCGCTGAACGGAGGACCTATGCTCGGAATTCTTCTTTTGTTTGCTTATCTGGTTTGCGGCCTTGTGGTCGCAGACAGGCTGTTCCAGAATAAAAGCGGCCTTGTACGGCTGTGGCTGGGCCTGTGCACGGGCCTGGCGCTGATGATGTGGCTGCCGGCGCTGTTCGCCTTCTTCATGGATTTCACCCGCGCAGCCCAGCTGCTGGGCCTGGCGGTTGCAGCCGCCCTGGCCGGCGGGCTTGCCTGGACAGGCCGCCGTTGCACGCGCAATCGCGCTCCCTTCTGCGGCGAGATACCCTGGCAGCTGATCCTCGCGCTGGTTTTGCCCCTTGCGCTGCTGTCCGGATATTTGCAGTACAGCCACATCCTGCGGGATGTAAACGGCGCGCTGCACGTGGGCCAGTCCACCTACGGCGATTTGTGTCTGCACCTGGGCATCGCCACCAGCCTGCGGGGCGCCGCCTTCCCCCCGGATTATTCCATCCTGCCCGGCGCGATGCTGGGCTATCCCTTCCTGGCGGACAGCATGGTCACCTCCATGCTGCTCTTCGGCGGAGACCTGGCAGCCTGCTTCGTGCTGACCGGCACGCTGATGATGGTGCTGGTGTATGTGGGCTTCATTCTGTTTGCATGGGAGCTGACCCACAAAAAGAGCGCGGTGGTTCTCGCCTATGTGCTGATGTTCATCAACGGCGGCCTGGGCTTTTTGTACACCTTCGACGGCGTGTTCAAGGACTCCACCATGCTCAGAAACGTGTTCACCGGCTTCTACAATGCCCCCACGAACATGCCCGACCTGAACCTGCGCTGGGTTAACGTAATCTGTGACATGATGGTACCCCAGCGCACGCTCCTGACCGGCTGGATGATGCTGCTGCCCGCACTCTATATGCTGGTGGACGCTGTCCAGCAGAAAAAGCTCTGCCGTTTCCTGCTGCTCGGCGTCTGGGCGGGCATGATGCCCATGATCCATACTCATTCCTTCTTCGGCCTGGGGCTGATGAGCATCGGCGTGATGGCGCACCAGCTTATTTGTGCTCCCCGGGATGATCAGAAGGATTGCTTCCTGCGCTTTTTGTGCTATGGCGCAATGGCGCTGCTGCTTGCCCTGCCCCAGCTGCTGACCTGGACCTTCCCCCAGACCGTGGGCGGCGGCAGCCTGCAGCTGCGCTTCAACTGGGTCAACAACCAGGGCAACGGCCGGCTGATCGACGGCTATTTCTGGTTCTGGATCAAGAATGTGGGCCTGGTGTACATCTTCATGGTACCCGCTGCACTATCCGCCAAGCGCGGCAGCCTGCTTCGCTCCCTCTCGCTGGGCGCGCTGGTGATCTACGCCGTGGCGGAAATCATCCAGTTCCAGCCCAACCCCTATGACAACAACAAGCTGTTCTATGTGGCCTACATGATCATGCTCCCCACGGCGGCGCTGTACCTGACCCGCCTGTGGGCGCACCTGCGCGGCATCCGCGGACGAACCATGCTGGCTGTTCTGTTCATCCTGTGCTCCACCCTGTCCGGCGCATTGACCATCGCCCGCGAGGTCATCTCCGACTACCAGCTGTTCAGTGCAGCAGAAGTGCGCGCTGCCGAATTCATCGAGGAAAAACTGCCTGCGGATGCGGTGATTCTCACCGGCAACCAGCACAACAACGCCGTCGCTGCCCTCACCGGCCGGGACATCGTGTGCGGCACGGGCAGCTACCTCTACTTCCACGGCATCGATTATTCCGCCCAGCTGAACGCCATGACCAGCATGCTCGGCATGCCCGGCGAAAACCCTGCTCTGTTTGAGGAATACGGCGTGGATTACGTCTACATCTCCGACCAGGAGAGATACAACTTCGCCGCGGATGAGAATTGGTTCAGCGAAAACTTCTACACGGTCTACGATGCGGACAATATCCGCATCTACGCCCGCACCGCCGAAGCCGCCACCGCATCCTTTGCCCAGATTGTGACAACTCAGTGAAATCCCGGAAACCGCTTGTTTTCGGGCGGCGTATGCGGTAAAATAGAGAATGTATAGTTATCTGATATTCTGCTGCAACGCAGCTTTCCAATAATCTGGAGGTTTACCAATGTCAAAAAGAGCGCAGAGGCTTCTGATGATATGCTTGCTCGCCGCACCGTGCATCGCGCTGTGCGGCTGCGACGCGCAGATTGATGAAAGCCTGCTCAACACTCAGGCGGATTACAGCGTAAAAATCTCTCTGCCCTACGCCACCGTCACTCCCCCTCCCGCCCACAAGGAAGAGGCGCAGGCGCTGGTGATTGACGCGGAAGGCAGCGTCACCGTCAACGATTCCAGCTCCATCCTTCAGGACAGCAAGGCCGGAGACAGCGCTGCTTCCAGCAACTACAAATCCCTGCGTCAGGGCAATACGGGCCTTGCAGTCCAGGCATTGCAGACCCGTCTTCAGGAGCTGGGTTACTTCACCCAGGGCGTTTCGGGCATCTTCGACGAAGAAACCGAAGGCGCGGTCCGCCGCTTTGAACAGACCTACGGCACCATGCAGACCGGCGTAGCCACCGCAGACCTGCAGGAGCGCCTGTTCTCCTCCGGTGCAGTTGCCTATGCCAGCGAAGCCTACAACGAAGCCGTCGTTTCCCAGTATACCATTCTGGAGCGCGGCGACGTGGGCAGCTCCGTTTATTCGCTGCAGCAGCGCCTGAAGAACCTGGGCTATCCCATCGGCGACCTGACCGGCATCTACGACAATGAAACCGCCAACGCGGTCATGCTCTTCTACGAAGCCTATGGCCTCACCGCAAGCGATGTGGCCAACGTTGCGCTTCAGAAGGAGATCTATTCCGACTCCGCAAAGGTGTACGCCGGCGGCGATATGGAAGCCGTGAGCGCCAGCGATTCCCTGAACATCATGGCTGAGGAATCCCTGATGGATATCCAGAAGCGCCTGATCGAGCTGGGTTACCTGAGCGGCAGCGCATCCGGCCAGCTGGACAAGAATACGGAAATCGCCGTAAAACTCTTTGAGGCCGCCTGCGGCCAGCTGCCGTCCGGTACCATCAGCTCCGATATCGAATCCATGCTCGCCATGGATACCGCGCCGACCTTCGACGCCTATACCGCATCCTATACCAACCTGCTGGAGGGTTCCGGCGGCGAAGCGGTTGCAAAGCTACAGGCGCGCCTGGTGGAGCTCGGCTATGCCAAGGGTACGCCCAACGGCGAATACGGCAGCGCCACCACCGCATCCATCAAGCTGTTCCAGCAGATCAACGGTCTTGAAGAAACCGGCGTGGCCAACACCTACGTACAGGCGGTGCTCTATTCCACCTTCGCCCTGAACATCGACGGCGAAACCGCCATCAGCGCTGCACCCACCCCCACGGAGGCGCCCGTGGAAGAGGTTCAGCCCAGCGTCAGCGACCGTCTCGCGCCGGGCAGCACCGGCGAAGCGGTACTGCGCCTGCAAAACCGGCTCACAGAGCTGGGCTTCGTATCCTCCATCACCGGCAGCTATGACGGCCTGACCAGCCGCGCTGTAGCCGCATTCCAGGCCTGCCTGGGCTGCGAGCCCGACGGCATTGCCAACAGCGGCCTGCTCACCTTCATCTATTCCAAGGCAGCGCCCACCAGCAGCCAGGTCTTCTTCACGGAGGTTCAGCCCTTCCGCAGCCTGTCCATCACCGACAGCGGAGACGACGTGACCGCCCTGCAAAAGCGTCTGTGGGAGCTGAAATACCTCGAGAAGAACGATATTCGCGACAGCGTGGGCACCGTCAACGAGGCCACCCAGCAGAGCATCATGCAGCTGCAAACCGACCTGGGTTACGAAAGCCCGGACGGTGTGGCCAGTGCGGAATTGCAATGCTACCTCTACTCCAGTTACAGCAATCCCTTCGGGGAATAAGCACATCAAAACAATCCCCTGAACCTTGCGGTTCAGGGGATTTCCCTTTTCACAGAAGCTTGGGCCTTTTGCTCAGAGCTGCATCTTCATTTGACCCTTGGCGGACAGGCCGTCGCCGGCCATCATGGTTTCCAGAACGTCAATATCGGTGGCAATATCCAGTGCATCGTTCTTGAACAAGCGGTCCAACTGGCGCTCATAGGCTTCGATCAGCATATCCAGCACGTTTTCAAT
>JAGBAU010000329.1 GCA_017938785.1 Clostridia bacterium | reverse complement strand
CAGGCCCTGGGTGTTGAACTTGATCAGCATGCCGAACAGTGCGCCCAGCGTGCAGCCGGTAAACCAGTAGAGATGGTCCAGTATGGTGACGAAGAAGCGGAACCAGCCTGCATCCACATCCGCCGGGGGCTCGGTAGCGCAGTTGATGGAGAAGGTTTCATCGGTCAGTCCGAAGATCATGTACAGCTTCTTTACGCCGAGGCTGCGGTATTTGTCCAGCACGGAAATGCCGTAGAACAGGTGGCGCGCCTGAATCATCAGCGCCATGAAGAAGGCCTGCAGCGGGTTGAATGCACCCAGCAGCAGGTTTACGATCACGAATTCCAGGGAACCGCCAAAGACCACCAGGCTGGTGAGCATGGGATACCAGAAGGGGAAGCCCGACTGCACCATGAACACGCCGTAGGTCATGCCCAGAAACAGGAAACCCGCAAGGATGGGTATGGTATGGGGAAAGGCTGCGCGCAGGGCTTTCAGCTTTGTATTCTTTGCGTTTTGCATAGGTGTTCGCCAACTCTTCGTTTTTTGTGGAACACTTTAACATAAAATTGTAGTCGAAACAAGGGCAAGTTTATTAACATGCATGGTTTTTGTGTTTTTCACCCAAAATTGCTTGTATAATGTAGGGAAATTATGTTATGGTGTTACAAATATCGCTTTAGAGGGTTGAAATATGCAGTTGAAGCATTTGAAGAGTATCCTGATCGTTGTGCTCACGCTGGTGATCGGCCTGTGCGGCCTGGGTGTGGAGGCGGCCTTTGCTGCCTACAAGCGCCCTTACTATATCGAGGTGGACCTCACCAACCAGATCGTCACGATCTACAATACGAAGGACAATACCATTGCGCGGCAGATGCTCTGTTCCGCCGGTGAGAATGATTCCACGCCCGAGGGCACCTATTACCTTCCCAGCAAGGAACTCTCCGATGAACGCACAAAGTGGTATTATTTCAATGCGTTTAATTGCTATGCCCAGTATGCCACCCGCATCAGCGGGCCGTACCTGTTCCATTCCATCCCCTTCAACCGCAAGGAGGATAACCGGATGAGCCCCAGCGCTGCGGCGGAGTTCGGCCATCCTGCATCCCACGGCTGCATTCGCCTGCGCGTGGAGGACGCCAAATTCATCGCCAAGCAATGCCTGACGGGTACGCGGGTAAAGATTTTCAAGAGCGGCAAGAAGGATGAAAACCTGCGCCAGCTGCTCTACATTTCCACCTATACCCAGGAGGAAATGACCTATCCCGAGTTCATGGGCATCTCTGATGACGCCCTGGGCCTCGGCTCCACCGGCTCCCAGGTGGTCGACCTGCAGCTCAGGCTGAAGGATTTGGGCTACTATGACGGCGGCAAGGACGGCAAGTACGATGTGGAGCTGGTTTCTGCTGTAAAGAACGTGCAGAAGGACATCGGCATGGTTCAGAATGGCATCGCCAGCAAGCAGTTCCTGGATATGATCTTCACCAACGATGCACCCGTGTCCGCCGGTCAAATTACCCTCAGGGAGGGCCGCAGCGGTCCCGCTGTGAAAAAGCTGCAGACCGCCCTTGGGCAGCTGGGCATCTACAGCGGCGATGTGGACAGCGTTTACGATTTGGATGTGGTGAACGCGGTGAAGATTTTGCAGCGCCTGTGCGGCTACAGCGCCGACGGCGTGGCCACCCCGGAGATTCAACAGCTGGCTTACTACGAGGTGGAGCGCATTATCGGGGAACTGGGCTCTTCCGATTTCCGGATGGAATACATTACTGAAGAAATCAACATGGCCCGAGTGAACTTTAAGAAGGCCAAGATCATCGTGCGTTCCCAGATGAATACCGAGAGCCAGAACCTGACCCGCGTGGGCGATGGCGACAGCGTGGTTTTGTTGGGTTATGAAAACGGCTGGGCCAATGTGGTTGCCAACGGCATGACCGGCTATATGTACACCAAGTACCTGAAACCCTATACCACGGAGAATAAGATCCTGAAGTATACGGCGGGGGACAAGAGCGTTGTGCTGGGCAATTCCCTGGAGGAATATATTTCCGGCGCAGAAACGGAAAAGCAGGCCTTCCGCAACTACTATGCGAGCAAGAAGTATACCGCCGAGCAGGAGGAGCTGGTGGACTATGTGACCGTGAACACCGGCTCCGACAGCGTGCTGCTCAACCTGCGCGAGGCTCCGGACGGCGCAAGCTCCATCTTCGCCCAGATTCCCAACGGCACCAGCATGCGCGTGCTCTCCCGTGAGGAGGGCTGGACCCGCGTGGGCTATGCCGAGGAAATCGGCTATCTGATGAACGATTACCTGACCTTCTGGCAGGGCAGCGCCGACGAGGTGGAGGATGTGGCCAATACCAGCAGCGCCATGATGTCCTCTGAAGAACTGAACCAGGAGATTACGGCCATCGTGGTCAATAACCGCCGCGACAGCAAGGTCAAGATTTACGCTGAGCCGGATACGGATTCCGAGGTGCTCAAGCGCGTCAGCTTCGATACCGTGGTGAAGGTCATCAGCGTAAATGAAGAGACCGGATGGGTGGAAATCGGTTACAAGGATAAGCGCGGCTACATGCGCGATACGGATCTTTCCTTCCGCCTGCAGGCATAATCTCCCAAAGCTTGTGCATGGAATGGCATGTATGCTATAATCAGGTATACGGATCCTTTTTTCACACCACAGACGAAGACGATACATGAGGTTTGAATATGCGTTTGAAGAAATTGATCGCCGCAGTGATGGCGCTCATGCTCCTGGCGGGCAGCATCCCCGCGATGGCAGGAAACATGGATGCGGGCTACAACATGCCCTATTACATCGGCGTGGATGTGACCAACCAGATTGTGACCATCTACAACACGGCGGATGATACCATCGCCCGCCAGATGCTCACCTCCTCCGGCATGAACGACTGCACGCCCAACGGCACCTTCTACCTGACGGAGAAGGGCCGCGTGGCAGAACGCGGCGAGTGGCTGTGGCTGGGCCAGTACGATTGCTTCGTGAAGTTTGCCACCCGCATCTACCTGGGCTATATGTTCCATTCCCTGCCCTTCGACAAGAAGGATGAATCCACCATGCAGGAGGAGGCCCTGCGGGATTTCGGTATGCCCACTTCCCACGGCTGTATGCGCCTGCGCGTGGATGATGCGAAGTTCATCGCCAAGAAGTGCCTGGAGGGCACTCTGGTCAAGATCTACAAGAGCGAAGAAAAGACCGAGGAGCTTCGCCAGCTGCTGCTCGTTTCCTCCTATACGGGCGAGGGCGGCATGACCTATAATGAGTTCCTGGGTTATTCCGAGGATGCTCTGGGCCGCGGTTCCGGCGGCACCGAAGTACAGGATCTGCAGTATCGCCTGGCGGACCTGGGCTACTACGAGGGCGATCTGGGCGGCCGCTATGATACCGATACCATCGTGGCCGTGAAGCATGTGCAGGAGGACCTGGGCCTGGCCCAGACCGGCATCACCACCCCTGAACTACAGGAAGTGCTCTTCTCCGCAGATGCACCCGTGTCCCACGGCCAGGTGACCCTGAAGGAAGGCCGCAGCGGCCCGGTTGTGAAGAAATTGCAGACGGCCCTGCAGACCCTGGGCGTTTATGAGGGTGAAATCGACAGCGTGTACGATCTGGACGTCACCAATGCGGTGAAGGGTTTCCAGGCAGCCTGCGGCTATGTTACCAATGGCGTGGCCAATGCCGAGGTTCAGCAAGCGCTGTATCACCAGGTGGAGAAGCTGGAGGAAACCTTCGGCGCAGGCAGCGTGCCCAAGCCGGAGATGACCACGGAAGAGATTCATATGGCAACAATGATTTCCAACAACAATATCATTGTCCGCTCCCAGCCGGATACCGACAGCAAGAACCTGGGCAAGCTTACCAACGGAGACCGGGTTGTGCTCAATGCCAGCAAGGGCGATTGGTCCAGCATTACCGTGGGCACCCAGGATGGCTTCATCATGAGCAAATACCTGAAGCCCTACAACGATTACAATGTGGTCATGAGGTATGATGCCGACGGCAAGAGCTACCAGCTGGGCCATACCATGGCCGAATACAAGGCAGGCGCCGTGAAGGCCGCCGATGAATTCTCCGCCTACTATGCCAGCGAAGATTTCGTCAGCTCCGCCGATGAACTGGTGGACTATGTTACCGTCAATACCGGTTCTGATGGCGTGAATCTCAACCTGCGCGCAACCGCCAGCAGCGATGGAGCAATCCTTGCAGAGGTTCCCAATGGAACCGATATGCGCGTGCTGGCCGTGGAAAACGGCTACACCAAGGTGGGCTATGATGAACAGATCGGCTACCTGCTCAACGATTACCTGACCACCTGGCAGGGCGGCGTGGGCGCGATCGAGAGCACCGAGGTTGAGGAAGAAAGCTATGTGGACAAGCTGGACACCGAAAACGGCAACATCAGGGCTGTGGTGGTTCTGGCGGGCAAGTCCGAAAGCGTTAAGGCCTACAAGGAGCCTTCGGAGGATGCCAAGGTTGTTGGCAGAATCGAAGTCGGTACCACCGTTGAGGTTGTGAAGATCGACAATGAAAGCGGCTGGGTGAAGATTCGCTACAAGAAAAAGGAAGGATTCATGCAGGATACTCACCTGCAGTTCCAGCTGATGTAAACCAAAAGGAAGCGCATATGCGCTTCCTTTTTTCGTATAAATAACCCCGCCACAGACGTCTTCTGCGGCGGGGTTCAAGCTTATTTGAGCAGGCAGCTTTCCAGGTAACGGATGCCGGTTTTCGTGCGGAAAAAACTCTCCTTTGCGGCGAGCACAGCCTTGGAGCCCAGCTGCTTATGGGCGGCGTTCACCAGGAAATCCGCCTCCAGCAGGATGCGGTAATCGATGCCGTTCACATTGTTTGTGGTGTGGTGGTGGCCCACGAGGTAGCAGACGCGGTCGATGGTCTCTTCATCGCAGCCCAGCTTTTCGAGCAGGGGACGGGCGGCGCCGGGGCCAAGCTCCTCCTGGTAGGGGCCTGCGTCGTTGCCGTATTTTTCCATGGCGAAGGGGATGCCGATGTCGTGGACCACAGCGGCAATTTCCAGGATACGCTGGGTGGCAACGTCGAGGTTTTCCTCCTCGCCGATGGCTTTGGCATAGCCGTATACCTTGAGCATATGCTCGATTTCATGCAGGTTGCCCTGCAGGGTTTCGATCATGGCAGTGATCACGGAGCCGATGGTCACGCAAGTTCAGCCTCCTTTTGCAGGTTTACGGGGAAGCGCCTGAGCAGGAACAGGCAGCAGATGAAGTGCACGCCGCCGGTGAGTACCCAGGAGATGGGATAGGAGATGTACAGCGCGTTCAGGGTGCCGAAGGAGGGCAGGACGGCGTAAATCCAGAAGATGCGGAATGCGCATGCGCCCAGAACCGATACCACCATGGGAACTACTGCCGCACCCATGCCGCGCATAATGCCGCTCAGGACGTCCATTACGCCGCAGATGAAATAGGTGCTGGCGATGATGCTCAGGCGGATCATGCCTGCCGCGATCACGTCCGCTTCGGTGGAATAGATGCCCAGCAGCTGCGGGGCAAACAACAGCAGCAGGCCGCACATTACAACGCCCACCAGGGTGACCAGAAAGATGCAGGCGCCGATAGTCTTGCGGATGCGACTGTTCTTGCCTGCGCCGATATTGGTGCTGACGAAGGTGATGGCCGCCTGGTGGAAGGCGTTCATGGCCACATAGACGAAGCCTTCCAGGTTCTGCGCAGCGGAATTGCCCGCCACGACCACGGAACCATAGCTGTTCACCGTGGACTGGATCAGTACATTGGAGATGGAGAAGCATGCACCCTGGAAACCCGCGGGCAGGCCGATGCGTGCGATCTCCAGCAGCTTATCCTTGTAGATGCGCAGCTTTTTCACATCCAGGTGAACATAGCCGTCGGTGTGGATGAGGCATATCACGACCAGTGCTGCGGAAACCAGCTGGGAGATGATGGTGGCCCAGGCGACGCCCGCTACGCCCATATTGAAGAAGATGACGAAGATCAGGTTGAGAATCACGTTCACCAGACCGGAGAAGAACAGGAAATACAGCGGGCGACGGGTATCGCCTACAGCGCGCAGTACGGCGGCGCCGAAGTTGTAGAGCATGTTGAAGGGCATGCCCAGAAAGTAGATGCGGATGTAGGTGGTAGCCAGTGGAAGAACATCGTCCGGGGAACCCATCCAGCTGAGGAAGGTACCGCCCATGACGAAGCCGAATACGCCCAGCACCACGCCGCCGATCAGGCTGACGGTGATGGAGGTGTGCACCGTTTCCTGGGTGTTTTTGTAATCACCTGCGCCGTAGAACTTCGCAGCCAGCACGTTGGTGCCGATGGAAAGCCCCAGGAATACGTTCACGATCAGGTTGATCAGCGCGCTGGTGGAGCCCACCGCCGCCAGGGATTGAGGACCCGCCCAGCGTCCCACAACGATGATGTCCGCCGCATTGTACAGAAGCTGCAGGATGCTGGTCACCATCAGCGGGAAGGCAAAGGCTGCAATCTTGGGAATGAGCTTGCCATGGGTCATGTCCAGCTCGTAGTTGTTCCGGGCTCGGGGCATGGAAATCACCTCCACATATCTAAGGCTATTATAAATCTGAATCATGAATTTGTAAGCGCTTTTTCGAGGATTTTTGTAAAAAGTCGGAAGAAAACATGCAAAGTTGAATCTTTAAATAAAATTAACAAAAACTACATCAAAACATGCTGTTATTTTACTACACTAAAGTGGTAAACTGATACCACGACGAACAAACAACCCGCCGTGAACAAACGGCAAACGAAATTCAGGAGGAAATGAAAATGAAGAAGATTATCGCCCTGGCAATCGCCCTGATCCTGGTTCTCTGCTCCGCATGCTTCGCGGAAGGCTACACTTTCAAGATGGGTTTTGATGCAGAATATCCGCCCTACACCTACATGGGTGACGACGGCGAATATACCGGCTACGACATCGAAATGTGCAAGAAGGTTTGCGAAATCAACGGCTGGGGCCTGGAACTGGTTCCGATCAACTGGGATACAAAGCTGATTACCCTGGACGCCAAGGAAATCGACTGCATCTGGTCCGGCCTGACCATCGACGTTCTGGATCCGGAAGCCTATGAACTCTCCATGGCCTACTCCAACAACAGCCAGATGATCCTGACCAAGAAGGCCAACGAAATCGTCACCCTGGACGACCTGGCCGGCAAGATCGTGGGCGTTCAGCTGGGCACCTCCGCAGACATCCTGCTCTCCGGCGACAAGGCTGACCTGACCGCCACTTTCGCAGAGCTGCAGCGCTTCGAGAACTACAACGTGTGCTTCACCGAGCTGATGGCCGGTTCCATCGACGCCATCGCCATCGACATCGGCGTGGCCGCCGGCAAGATCGCTGAATACGGCGACGAGTACGTGATGCTCGAGGAATCCATCGCTCCCGAACAGTACGGCATCTGCTTCCGCAAGGAAGATGCAGAGGTTTGCGACAAGGTTGAAGCAGCCATCATGCAGCTGGTGGAAGACGGCACCTACCTCTCCCTGGCAGAAAAGTACGGCCTGGATACCAGCGCACTGTGCCTGCTGGAAGGCTAATCCCTCCTTTGGAAGGAAAAACCAAATTGAAGTCGAAATAAGTAAATACTCCCAAACAAAAATAAAGGGCATCGGGGTTATGGCGTAAGCGATAACCCCATGCCTGCGTAAATGAGGTATGAAAAAATGACGATTACCGCCATGATCCTGAAAATGAGCGAGGGCCTGGGGAGAACCTGTAGCATCTTTTTCCTCACGGTGCTCTTCTCGCTGCCGCTGGGCTTTGTGATTGCCGCCATGCGCATGAGCAAGATCAAGCCCCTGCGCGCCATCACCCAGGTGTATATTTCCATCATGCGCGGTACGCCGCTGATGCTGCAGCTGCTGGCGGTGACCTACGGCCCCTTCTATCTGTTCGGAATGGGCGTTTCCCGCAACAAGCTGATTCCCATCATCGTGGCTTTCGCCCTGAACTATGCGGCATACTTCGCCGAGATCTACCGTGGCGGCATCGAATCCATGCCCGTGGGCCAGTATGAGGCTGCGTCTGTACTGGGCTACAACAAATTCCAGACCTTCATGCGCATCATCCTGCCCCAGGTGGTGAAGCGGGTTCTTCCCTCGGTGACCAACGAAGTCATCACCCTGGTCAAAGATACCTCCTTTGCCTTCACCGTGGCCTATCAGGAGATGTTCTCCATCGGCAAGCAGATTGCCAATTCCCAGGCGAGCTTCATGCCGTTCATCATTGCGGGTCTGTTCTATTACATCATGAATACGGT
>JAGBAU010000328.1 GCA_017938785.1 Clostridia bacterium | reverse complement strand
GCATGAAGGGCGTAAACCTCACCATGCCCCACAAGATCAAGGTGATTGAACACCTGGATGAGCTGAGCGAAGCCGCACGCATCATCGGCGCGGTAAACACCGTGCTCAACAAGGACGGCCACCTGATCGGCGAAAACACCGACGGCAAGGGCTTTGTGCGCAGCCTGACCGATGAGGGCCTCTCCCTCGCCGGCAAGACCATCACCATTCTGGGCGCAGGCGGCGCAGCCAAGGCCATCGGCGTGGAGTGCGCGCTGGCCGGCGCCAAGAAGCTGAACATCATCAACCGCAACCGTGAACGCGGCGAGGAGCTGGTGGCCACCATCACCGGCAACACCAAGGCGGACGCCGTCTACCTTCCCTGGGATGGCACCGTTGCGTTGCCCGCCGATACCGAAATCCTGATCAACGCCACCTGCGTGGGCCTGCATCCCAATGTGAACGACTGCCCCGATATTCGCTATGAGGACATCCAGCCCGACATGCCGGTTTGCGACGTGGTGTTCAATCCCGCCATGCCCCTGTTCCTGCAGAAGGCCCAGGCGTGCGGCGCAAAGGTCATCACCGGCCTTGGTATGCTGGTCAACCAGGGCGCGCTGAATTTCGAAATCTGGACCGGCGAAAAGGCCCCCCGCGAAGTGATGATGGAGGCCCTGAAGAAGGAATTTGAAGGTTAAACCAAACAAAAAAACCGGATCATAAGATCCGGTTTTTTGTTTGCCTTATTCGATAACGAAGGTGGTTCCTTCGGGACAGTTTTCAAAGATCCACTTTGCATTGGCTTCCGTCAGACGAACACAGCCATGGGAAACAGGGCGGCCCAGGTTTCGCACGGAGGAATTGGTGGGACCCTTCTTGCTGGAATTGTAGAGCACGGAGTGGGTCATGATGCCGCCCACGATGCGATATGCATACTTGGCATAGCAGTTGTAATCCGCGAAATAATACCATTCGCCGGAGGTCACCTTGCCCGCAGCCTGGTAGGTGCCCTTGGGGGTTTCATATCCGCGCTGGCCGGTGGAGCACTTGGCGCTGGCAAACTCCTTGTTGTAGCCTGCGCCATCCCACTGGTAGACGTAGAGACGCTGTTCGTTGCGGCGGATGTAAACCTTATAGGGGAATACGTATTCTTCACTGGCAAGGGCATTGCTGGAGAAGAGCAGCTCCTGGGTTGCCTGGTCGGCCACACCGGTTTCGGGCAGGCCGTTCTTGCGCTGGAAGTACTTCAATGCGTTCTCGGTCAGGCCGCCAAAGCTGCCATCGGGCTTGAAGAGGTACTTGAGCTGGTGCAGTCTGCGCTGCAGGCGCCAAACCTCAGGGCCCTCGCTGCCGCGCTGGAGCACCATCTGAAATACCTGGAAGGTATGTTCGCCGGTGACGAACTTGACCACGTCGTCCGTGATTTCGCCGTCATATCCATTTACGCTGTTGTCCACCAGGGGCACGTCCATAGCGATGGGCTGTTCACCGGGAGCAGGCGTTGCCGCCGCCACAGGCGCAGCCGTTGCATAGGCGGCATAGGCCAGCTTATTGGCATTGTAGATGTAATTCTTGAATTCGGCAACGGCGGTCTCGGTTGCATTGCCCGCAACACCATCCGCAGAACCCATCAGGAAGCCCCACTTCTGGAGCGCCTGCTGAACGCCCATGACGTCGGCGCTCGCGGCCGCCTGCACGGGGGCAGTTTTGGCTTCGGTGGAATAGAGCACGGTCTGGGTAGTGTTATCCGCAATGCCGGTAGGGGTCAGGCCGTTGGTCTCCTGGAAGAGGAGTACCGCAGATTCCGTGCCGGAACCATACTGGCCATCTGCCGCGCTGTTGAGATAGCCCAGCTGGATGAGACGGTTCTGCAGCATGACCACGTTCGCGCTGGAATCATCCCCATCCTTGGAACCGATCTGCAGGGTGGGATATCCGGCGGAACCACCCTCGCCGGAAACCTGGGAATCCACCAGGCCCAGCGCCTCTTCGGCCGTAAGTGCAAAGGCGGGCAGGCTGCCAATCAGCAGGCTGAGCACCAGAATTGCGCTAAGGATTCTCTTCAATGGTTGTACCTTCTTTCCTTGGTAATTCAAAAACTGCGGTATATCCCCACATTGGACGCCATGTAAGCGCCAGGGGTTCCAGCGGTCATGCCATATTTACAGCTTTGCCGCGTTTAACGCACAGTTTGCCTCATTATAGAAATTCCCCGATAGCAAGTATCGGGGAACGGAAGCACTTTGATCTTAGAACAGGATCTTTGCATCATCCGCAGTGTGCAGGAAATCGCGGATCAGCTCGCGGCAGCGCTTGTAAACGCATTCACGGGCATATTCCACATCGTTCTTTTCACGCATGGCGCGCTCGTAGGGCTGGCGCAGCTCGGTACCAACGTTGATCTTGGCGATGCCGGCCTTGATGCCGCGGGTGATATATTCGTTCTCAATGCCGGAACCGCCGTGCAGAACCAGCGGGATATTCAGGGCATTGCGCAGGGTTTCGATATGTTCGATATCCAGCTTGGCGGCGGGCTTCTTCTGGTCCAGCAGGTTATCGGCGATTGCACCGTGCACACTGCCAACTGCAACGCTCAGCCAATCGCACTCGGATTCCTTCACGAACTTCAGAGCCTCGTCCACGCGGGTGAAGCCCATCTTCTTGGCGAAGATCTCTTCGTAGGGAATGGAGGTCTGCTCGGTTTCATGGCCCATAACGGCGCCCAGCTCGGCTTCCACCGGAATGCCCGCTGCATGAGCGATATCGGCAACGGCGCGGGTAGCGGCAATGTTGCCTTCCAAATCCAGGCGGGAAGCGTCCACCATGACGGAGCCGTAGCCGGCGGAGATGGCGCGCTTGATGATCGGGATGTAATCCACTTCCTTGTGGTCCTCATCGATAACCGGAACATGGTCCAGGTGCAGCAGGGTATGGCCCTCTACGGCATACTTTGCATATTCGTCAGCAATGTTTTCCAGGCTTTCGGATTCGAACTTTTCCCACTCCAGACGGGCAACCTGAATCATGGCGACGCTGTTTTCGTCCACGATGGCCTGTGCGATGGCTTTGAGCATCGGCGGATGGGGAATGTTGAAGGCGGGGATGACCAGACCGTTTTCAAGAGCTTTGCGAACAATAATTCTCGTATCCATCGTAATCCTCCATTCGGCTTGCGCCGGTTTGATTTCAAAATCCGATATGCAAACGTTTTCCACGCTTTAATTTATATTGTATCAGAAACTTCCCTATTTTACAAGCACCGTCATATGATTCACCGAATTTTCGAATTTGAAAGCGCCTGCATCATGGATCCTCCGGGGCAGGCACGCGCACATTCCCGAAGGCTTTGACGATGGCCTGTACAAGGCTCTGCAAAGCAACAGCCAATATCAGCGCACAGATTGCCGATGCGATATCCAGCTTCAAACCGCCGCATGCATGCACGCTGAATCCCGGCAGCCTGGAGAGGAGCTCCCTCACCCGGCTGAAGAGCAGATAGATTTCCAATGAAATCTGGCCGCAAAATGCAAACAGGCGGTAGACCAGGCGTCCCATCTTCCTCCGCGAAAGCAGTTCTGCAATTATGGAAAGCACAATCACCAGCACAATCGCATAGAAGAAGTAGCTCAGCGCCCGGAAGGAGTACAAATATCCTTTTCTGGCCATCTTTTTGAGGATACACAGCAGCGGAACCGCAATCACCACAGGGCATATCAAGGCCCATTTGGACAAGGGCTGATTCCTTTCAAACAGGGGCGCCGCAGCGCATCCCACCAGGAAAATGGGAATGCTGCTCACCATTCGCAGAACTGCATTTCCCGGGCCATTGGGCAATCCTTCAAGCAGGAAGGCCAGGGCAAAGAAGAAAACCGCACCCGCGCACAACACGCCCTTTCTTCTATCGATCAGGCGGTGAATCAGCGGATAGAACAGATACATCGTAAGTATGAATGTGACATACCATATTGTATTTACGCCCAGCCACTGTCCAAAGAAGGTGATCGAGCCCAGATAGCCAATCAGCCGGTGTGATAAAAACACATTATACACCGCCATCACAATAAAGGAGGGCAGGAAAACGCGCACAAATCTCTTTCCATAGAAGCTGCCCAGCCGCGGATCCTTTTCCATGGATCTATACAGGCCCAGGCCTGTCAACAGCAGAAAAACCTCCACACCGCACGCACCTGTGGACTGAAAAAAACTCAGCGGTATCCAGGCGCCCCTGTTCGGGATCTTCGTATTCATGTGATAAAACACAATCCACAGGGCCGCGAAGCCATATATGAACTGCCGGTGCTTGCTGATTTTCCGGAAACTGTCCGGAAAAGGAATGAATCTTCGCATAAATCTCTCCCCCAATATCGTAAAAACATTATACAATTTTCAATTCGTCAGTGTCAACATTGTTCAATATCTGCGAAAAATTCACTTGCAAGCCTTCCCGCAACCTGTTATCATATCCGGCAGGAGTGTGAATTCAAATGAAGAAACTCATCGTCGCCGAAAAACCGTCCGTGGCGAAGGACATCGCCCGGGTGCTGGGCGTAAAGAGCCGCGGCGACGGCTATCTCTACGGCGAGGAATATGTGATCACCTGGGCCATCGGCCACCTGGTATCCCTGTGCGAGCCGGGCGAGGTGAACGAAAAATGGCAGAAGTGGAACATGTATGATCTGCCCATGCTGCCCGCAAGCATCCCACTCAAGGCCCTGCCCGCCACCAAGAAGCAGTATGATACCGTACGCAAGCTGATGAATTCGGAAAAGATCGATTCCATCATCTGCGCAACGGACAGCGCCCGCGAGGGTGAACTGATCTTCCGCTACATCTATGAACTGGCAGGCTGCCGCAAACCGGTGGAACGCCTGTGGATTTCCTCCATGACCGACGCAGCCATCCGCCAGGGCTTTGACAATTTGAAGCCCTCGGTTTGCTACGACGCGCTGTATGAATCCGCCCGCTGCCGCAGCGTAGCCGACTGGCTGGTGGGCATGAACGCATCCCGCGCCTTCTCCCTGCGCTACAACGCCCACCTGTCCATCGGGCGCGTGCAAACCCCCACCCTGAACCTGATCGTCAAGCGCGATATCGAAATTGAAAACTTCGTCCCCCAGGATTACTGGGAGGTGAAGGCCAGCTTCGGCGATTACGAAGGCCTGTGGGTGAATCCGGAAACCAGGGAAACCCGCGCGCCCAGCAAGGAAATGGCTGAAAAGGTGAAGGCCGAAACCCTCAAAAGGGAAGCCACGGTCGTCGAAAGCGAAGCCGAAATCAAACGCATGCCCCCGCCCCAGCTGTTCGACCTGACCACGCTCCAGCGGGAAGCCAACAAGAAACATGGCTATTCCGCCGACAAGACCCTGAAAATCGCTCAAGCCCTGTATGAGCGCCACAAGCTGCTCACCTATCCCCGTACGGATAGCCGCTATCTTTCCGACGATATGCAGCCCAAAATCCAGAAGACCCTGCAACGGCTGCCCGAGCCCTACGCGGAATTCGTATCCAGCCCAGACATAAACCTGCGCATGCACACAAAGCGCTTCTACGATAATTCCAAGATCAGCGACCACCACGCCATCGTGCCCACGGAGAAGCTGCCGAACCTGGCGAGCCTGTCCCTGGAGGAAAAGAACATCTACGATATGGTTGTGCGCCGCCTGATCGCCGCTCACTATCCCGCCTACGAATACGAAGCAGCGAAGATCATCACGGAAGCCGGCGGCCACCGCTTCAAATCCACCGGCTCCGCCCCGCTGAGGGAGGGCTGGAAGGCCCTGTACCGCAGCGATAAGCCGGAAAAGGGCGAGGTCCTGCTGCCCAAGCTGGAAAAGGGCGCCAAGCGTCGGGTGGAAAAGGTGAACATCAAGGCCAACAAGACCAAACCGCCCCAGCCCCACAATGACGCCTCCATCCTGAAGATGATGGAAAATGCCGGGCGGGACATCGAGGATGAAACCCTGCGCGAACAGATGAAGGATTCGGGCCTGGGCACCCCCGCCACCCGCGCCGCCATCATCGAGCGTCTGATTCAGGTGGGCTATGCCCGCCGCAGCGGCAAGCACCTGGTTTCCACTGAAAAGGGACGCAAGCTCATCGCCGTGGTGCCGGAGCAGATTTCCTCCGCCGTGACCACCGGCAAGTGGGAAAAGGCACTGTCCGCCATGGCCGGCTTTGACGATGCGGAACTTCGCGGCGCAAAATCCGCCCGCTTCCTGGACGGCATCAACAAGTTTTCCATCTTCCTGGTGGACGCCGCCCGGGCCGCAAACTCCACTGTACAGTTCGAAAATGAGTTCCCGAAGAAGCGGCGCAGCACACGAAAGTCCAAATAAAAATCGCTCCTTTGGCAAAAATTTCTAATCTCGAAGCAGGAAAATGTTAAGAGATGTAGAAGTTTAATATTACGGCTATTTAAATTGCGTTTGCAAACAGCCGAATTCGCAATAAAGGAGCGATGAAAATGAAGTTTGTTTACACCAGCAAGGATATGGCGGTTTCCGAAAGCCTGAAATCCCGCGTGGAGAAGAAGCTCGCCAAGATGGAACGTTATTTCCGCGAAGAGCCCGAAGCCACCGTGCGCTTCAAAGTTCAGAAGGGTGCGCGCAACATTGTTGAAATCACCGTCAATGCAGGCGGCGTGATCCTGCGTGCTGAGGAATCCTCCAACGATATGTATCTTTCCATCGACCGCGCCGTAGACAAGCTGGAGAGCCAGCTGCGCCGTCACCGCACCAAGCTGGAGAAGCGCATCCGCACCAGCGAGCTGGAGCCCGTTGTGGAGGCCCCGGTATACGAGGAGCAGAGCTACGACATCGTGCGCACCAAGAAGTTCTCTGTGAAGCCCATGGGCATTGAGGACGCCATCACCCAGATGGAACTGCTGGGCCACGATTTCTTCCTGTTCCTGAACGAGGAAAGCGAGACCATGAACGTACTCTATCGCCGCAACGACGGCAGCTACGGTCTGCTTCAGCCGGATATCTGAGCTGAGGAGAGGCAAAAGAAAAATTAAGGAAGCCGGGCACGCAATATTGCGTGCCCGGCTTCTTGTTGTTATCCCCTTCTGTAGCCCTGCAGCATGGAGTTCTTCAGCATCCACAGGCTGTCGGAGAGGTCCACCTTGTAGCGATGGGGATTGAGCAGTCTCTTGTACTGCTCCCAGAAGGTGTCCATTTCCTCGGCGCAATGCTTCTGGATATCCGCCAGGGAGGGGGATTCATATACGCATTCGCCCTTATCGAAAATCTGCACGTGCAAATCCTTCATG
>JAGBAU010000327.1 GCA_017938785.1 Clostridia bacterium | reverse complement strand
TTTCTCGCGAAGGGCTTGACAACCTCACCCTTCGCGAGTATAATATATACGTTCGCGCGGTTGTGGCGGAATAGGCATACGCGCACGTTTGAGGGGCGTGTGGGAGACCGTACGGGTTCAAGTCCCGTCAACCGCACCAAAATCCCGGAAGCTAAGCTTCCGGGATTTCTTTTTATTCCCAAACCGGATTGACGGACGCAAAGAATGCATATATAATGGTAATATCAATGTAAAAATCGTATTTCTATACATTGCAGGAGGGAATATACATGCATAAGAGTATTCAGGACATCATGAATCTGATTTGTGAAAACGATATTAAAATGGTCGATTTCAAGATGGTAGATATCAATGGCCAGTATCGCCATGTTACCATCCCCGCCCAGGATTTCTCTGAGGAGACCATGAAGAGCGGCATCGGCTTCGATGCATCCAATTATGGCTATGCCGTGGTGGAGAAGAGCGATATGGTGTTCATCCCCGATCCGGATACCGCCACCATCGATCCCTTCTGCCAGATTCCCACCCTGTCCATGACCGGCAACGCCATGATCATCGACTATCCTGAAAACCGACCGCTGGCCCAGTATCCCCGCAACATCGTTCTGGCCGCCGAGCAGTATATGAAGGACCAGGGCATCGCCGATATCATGCTGATCCTGCCCGAATTCGAGTTCTATCTCTTCGACCAGGTGAGCTGGACCGTGCAGAGCGACGCCGTTGGCTTCTCCCTGGACGCCGTACAGTCCTACTGGAACAGCGACAGCCAGGGCCAGGGCGTGGTCGTACCCAAGCAGAAGAACTATCATATCGCCAAGCCCTACGATGTTGCCTACGAGTGCCGCAGCGAAATGTGCATGCTGATGGAAGAAGCCGGCATCGCCATCAACTACCACCATCCCGAGGTGGGCGCATCCGGCCAGTTCGAAATTGAGCCCAAGCTGGGCCAGATGAGCAAGATGGCCGACGCTACCATGATGATCAAGTATATCATCCACAACACCGCTCTGAAGTACGGCAAGAGCGCCACCTTCATGCCCAAGCCGGTGGCCGGCGAGGCAGGCAACGGCATGCACGTGCATATGCAGCTGTTCAAGGACGGCGAACCCATCTTCTCCGATGACAACGGCTATTCCCACCTGAGCGAAACGGCCCATTACTTCATGGGCGGCCTGCTCAAGCACATCGCTTCCCTGTGCGCCATCACCAATCCCAGCACCAACTCCTTCAAGCGCCTGGTGCCCGGTTTCGAAGCGCCCGTGACCGTGGGTTACGCTACCTCCAACCGCAGCGCCGTCATCCGCATCCCCGCCTATGCAAAAGCCCCCGACAAGCGCCGCTTCGAGCTGCGCAACCCGGACGCCACCTGCAACCCCTACTTCTGCTACGCAGCCCTGCTGATGGCCGGTCTGGACGGCATCAAGAACAAGATCGATCCCCATGCAAACGGCTGGGGCCCCTACGATTTCAACCTGTTCAACCTGCCTGAGGAAGAAAAGAAGAAGCTCAAGGGCCTGCCCACCCGCCTGGAGGATGCACTGGACGCTCTGGAGGCCGATCACGATTACCTGACCGCCGGCGGCGTATTCCCGGAGGAACTGCTGAAGAACTTCATCAAGGCCAAGCGCGAAGAGTGCCGCCAGCTGAGCATGATCCCCCATCCCGCAGAATTCGACCGCTATTACAACCTGTAATCCCGGCATACAAAACGGAGAACCGTTACGGTTCTCCGTTTTTATATGTCTGCCTGCGGAATTCGCGGGGCGATTGGCCCATGACGTCATGGAACACCTTGCAGAAATAGCTGGGCGTTGAAAATCCGCAGTCCGAGGCAATGTCCGTGATGGAACGGTCCGTTTCGATCAGCAGCCGAGCTGCGACGTTCACCCGGTGGCGCATCAGGTAGAGCACAGGGGTGGTGCCCAGCACCTGCCGGAAGCAGCGGTGGCTCTCCCGCACGCAGATATTCGCCTGTTCCGCAATCATGGACACGGTGATCGCTTCCGCGAAATGCGTATGAATAAACGCCAGCATACTCTTGATGCGCGAAACATCCACAGACGATACCTGTCCCACATCCTTCAGCATGGGTGATACATGAACATACAGTCCCTGCCACGCCTGCATGAGCCGGGTTGAAACGGATAATTCAAAGCCCTCCGACTCTGTTTCCGCCTCCCGGAAGGCCGCACTCAAGTCTTCAAGAATCCGCGCATGGCCGGGACATTCCCCGGACAGTTTCACGGCGTCCAGCGTACTGCAATTCTGAACCGGCTGCACATAATTCCGGAATATACGATCCGTACCGCCCACCAGCCTACCGTCAAACTGGTGCACCCGCAGCTGCGCCCGGTCGCTTCCATCCGCCACACGGCAAAGATGGAGCACGTTTGAATTGACGAAGTAACCTTCTCCGTCCCCGATCAGCAGCGTTTGGCGCTGGGTGCACAGCTCCATGGTTCCACCGTGCACTGTGGCAAATTCAAAGTATTCATGCCAGTGCCAGGCAGAACAGCGGTCCGCATAGCAGTCCAGATCGGACAGGATTCCGATATAGGGGAAATCCTGCTGATCGCCATGGGGAATCTCGCGCAGGCGTTCCGTGGTGGCAAGCGCATTGGGATGGTAAATCATATTTCTTCTACCCTTGTCTGAATATTGAAAGTTTTAGTCGCTTTACAGAATGAAATCTGTATGTTTTTTCCGTATATTTATATTGTACCACATACGAACACCGATCGCCACAAAAATATGAATGGAGGGAACGGCATGAAGTTTTTCAATATCGCAGATACCCCTGCATTTCTTCAGAAGGTACTCGACTGCAAGGGAAACGTTTACTGCAAGGACGCCAGCGGCGAACTGCGCGATCTGAAACAGGCTGCGCAGCTGCTCTGCTCCTGCAGCTGGCTGTCCCAGCCGGAACAGCTGGATGAAATCGATCTCGTAGTGGAGCAGAACGCAGATAGTTGCATGCTGTTCCGTTACATGCAGGAAGCCGCCTGCGCCAGATAGATCACACTGCGCCATCTGTCCAGAATCCGGATGTGCGCATTGTCCTCCGTGGGGAGAGGCAACCCTTCTTCGGCCTCTCCCCGCCATAAAAAGGGCACACCTTCAGGTGTGCCCTTCCTTTACTTGGTTGCACGCATGATTTCAACGCTCGCACTCTCCGTGCGGCTGAGTTCCGTGCCGTCGCCGTTGATCTGGGCCACGCAGACGCCGGCATCCAGAATCTCCAGCCTGGCCGGTTCAAGAAGAACGGCAATATGCTCATGATCGATGAACACCGTATCCAGCACCTCTTCACCCGCCACAACGGCGGAATACTCCGTGAAATTCTTGCCAGTCAACATCAGGCGGCCGTATTCCACCACCGCACTTTCAACGCAGATGGGCTCGATACCCATGTACAGCTGCGTGGGCTCCGGCACGCCGGTTTCGCCATAGGTTTCCTGGTCGCCGTAGAGCATATCGTATTCCAGGATTTCCAACTTCTCCAGGTATTCTTCGCCCAATTCATCCACGGGATAGGCCTGATGGAAGCGATACATCACGCCGCCGCCCAGATCCAGCTGGCGCAGCAGTTCCGCGCCCAAGCGGTAAGACTGCATATCCTTCGCTTCAAATTCTGCACCGTAATTGTTCCAGATGATGTACTTGCTGGCGTAGAGATCTCCACCATCCACCATCTCCGGCGTGAGGCCGATGCCAGGCAGGTGATCGCCGTAGATCACGGTCACGATGGGCTCATCATACCGTTCGAATTTGCCCAGAATTTCCACCAGGAAATCGTCCACCGGACGAATCACGTTCACATAATTCCGGAAGGGTTCCAGATAGATCTCTTCCGGCGCGGAGAGCACTTCAATATTGCCGGGTTCCGGGGTATAGGTATCGCCGTACTTACCATGGGATTCCACGCCGATGGCGAAGATCATATCCTGCTCATCCGTGGTTTCCAGCGCACGCATGATCTCGCTGATCAATACCTCATCATGGGCCCATCCGCCTCGGTTATACTTGGGATAGAGCATGTATTCCAGGGAATCGAAGCGGTCATAACCCAGGTTGGCATAGACCTCGTTCCGGTTGAAGAAGGTGCCCGTATTGTTGTGCATGGCGGTGGAAACATAGCCATGCTCGCGCAGGGTATTCGCGATGGTCTCGCAGGGACCTTCCTGGATGATGGTATTGTAGGGTGTTTCGCCCGCACCGAAGAAATCCATGTTCATACCGGACATCACTTCAAATTCCACATTCGCCGTACCGCCGCCCACGGTGGGTACATACAACTTTGCAGAAGGCCACTCTTCCAGCAGTTTGTGGAAGTTCGGGGTGGGATCGCCGGAGAGTTCGGTATCCAGCATGGTATTCACGTCAAAGAAGGATTCCAGCTGCAGGAATATGATATTGGGCTTTTTGATCTCCTCTGTGGTAAAGCGCATAGCCGCAGGCACAGGCGTGGGCTGCGGTGCAGGTTCACCGGTATCCACTTCTTCCAGGATTTCTTCAACAGTTTCGCTGGAGTATTCCTCCGGCTTATCGATACCCTGGCGTCCGAAGGTAAAGGCAAAGCAGGTGGTAAAGCCGTATTTCTTATAGGCAGTCACACGGTCCGGGAACACATCCGGCAGCGCGCCGGCCTTGATGAACATCATATGGGAACCGAACACCAGAAGAATCATCATGGCCACCACGCAGCAGCTGAAGGCATAGTTTATGCGCCTACGCACCGCCGTATGGGTAAACAACCATGCAATTCCGGCAATCAGCGCGATTCCGCCGACGAACACGGAGATGATCTGTATCCAGGTGAAATAGACCAGGCCCAGCTTGATCAGTTCAATATCCAGCAG
>JAGBAU010000326.1 GCA_017938785.1 Clostridia bacterium | reverse complement strand
TGAGTATGAAATAAAAACTCCTTTTGCTAAAATAGAGAAGCGGTCTGGCAACTGCATCACGAGAAGCAAAAGGAGGACATTCGATATGGCGAATGACAATAAGAGTTTAGCACATACCCGCTGGAACTGCAAATATCACATCGTGTTTGCGCCGAAGTACAGGAGAAAAGTATTCTTTGGGGAGAAGAGAGAGGCGATAGGAAAGATACTAAGGCAGCTGTGTGAATGGAAGGGGGTAGAAATCCATGAAGCAGAAATCTGCCCGGATCATGTACATATGCTGGTAAGTATACCGCCAAAGGTAGCTGTATCGAGCTTTATGGGGTACCTGAAGGGAAAAAGCAGCCTGATGATATACGAACAGTTTGGGAATCTGAAATATAAGTACAAGGGAAGAGAATTCTGGTGCAGAGGATATTATGTAGATACGGTGGGAAAGAACAAAGAAAAGATTGCAGAATATATCCGGCATCAGTTAGACGAGGATAAGTTAGGAGATCAGATGACGATGTTTGGGAAGGACGATGACCCTTTCAAGGGTGGCAAGTAAGAGAGCAGCCCGTCTTTAACGGGCTGTAAGTAACAAGCCTACGCAGATGCCAGACCGTCTATGCGCCTGCGAGGGCGCAAGCTAGTATTCTAGGGCTTTGCCCGCACATGCAAAACCCCTGGAACGCTTTCGTGTTCCGGGGGTTTTCTTCACATCACAAAGGTGTTCAGCGCATAGATCAGCGCCAGGTGCGCCGGATAGAACAAATAGAACATCCATTTGGGGAGCCTCACACCGGTGTTGGTGTGCACATAGATCAGCGGCAGGGCAAAAATGGCAAAAGCCTGCGTGCCGAAGTTCACGCCGAACAGGCTGTAGCTACCACTTCCAATCCCCCACCAGAGCATGAACGCCAGCACCACCGGCAACGAAAGCCAGCGATGGCTGCAGAAGATGTAGAACAGCAGCATCAGCATGACGCCCTTCATGCCGTAATCCAGCTTGCTGCGCACCATCCAGCACAGCAGCAGTGCAGAGAGGAATACAACCATCTGCTTATTGCGCAGCGCCCAGATCAGGATGATGCCCACAGCCAGCGTGCACAGGATGCTTGGCTTACTCACCCAACTGTACAGGTAGAAATTCCTGGCTGCCAGCAGCGGCTCCTCCGCAATGGAGTAAGCAAACATCTTACTGTTCGTATGCGCAAGGCTGACGGCATAGATCGGCTGGGAAACCAGCGCAAGCAACAAAATCCGCTTAAGATAATTCAGCGGATTTCGGGTGTAGACACAGCCGACGGCGATGCAATAGGCGTAGATCGGAAACGCCAGTCGGCCGATGATGCGCATGATGGGATACTGGGGAAACAGCATCTTACCTGCATGGTCACAAAACATCGCCAGCATTGCCACGAGCTTCAACAGTCCCGTATCCCCGTTCAGCCGCACGGTTGTCGGAGCGAAGGGCCACGAAATGCTCAATCCACGTCTATTGCCTGCCATTCAAACCTGTCCTTTATTGTTTAGTTTTCCAGTGCCGCGAGCGCCAGCAGCAGGGAACCCGCCGCACCGGCGTTATCGCCCAGTGCCGGAGGACCGATGTAGTTATCAATATCCTCCAGGATGGCCTTATGGGCCACATAGCCGTTGAGCAGCTCCAGGGTGCGCTTGCGAATCTTCGGGAAGAGATGCATCTGATGCATCACGCCGCCGCCCAGAACGATCTTCTTGGGCGAAAGCATAACGGTGGTGTTGGCGCACATCTGTGCAAGGTATTCAGCCTCAATATCCCAGGCAATATGATCCGCGGGCAGTTCCTTGGCGGATACGCCCCAGCGCTTTTCGATGGCCGGGCCGTTGGCCATGCCTTCGAGGCAGCCGTCATGGTAGGGACAGAAACCGTGAGGCGTGGGATCATTCTCCGCAGGACGCAGCAGGATGTGGCCCATCTCGGGATGTACGAGGCCATGGAGCAGCTTTCCTGCCACCACAGCGCCGCCGCCGATGCCGGTGCCGATGGTGTAATACACCAGGGAATCAATGCCGTTGCCTGCGCCCAGCTTGGCTTCTGCCAGTGCAGCAGCGTTTACATCCGTATCGATGCCGACGGGCACGTTCAGGGCCTTCATCAGCTCACGGCGCAGCGGATAATCCTTCCAGCCCGGCTTGGGGGTGGTGGTGATGTCACCAAAGTTGGGATCATTCTCATCCAGGTTCAGGGGGCCGAAGCTGCCGATGCCCAGTGCTTCGATTTCCTTATCCTTGAAATAGTTGATGATGTCCGGCATGGTTTCTTCCGGCATTCTGGTGGGGAAACTGGCACGTTCAATTACATTGCCGAGTTCATCGCCGATGGCGCAGACCATCTTGGTTCCGCCGGCTTCAAGTGCTCCCAGACGCATAATACTTCCCTCCGTTGTAATTATTACATTTCGTCGTCAAAGATGGTATCCTTATTGGGATCATCCTTGGGTGCAAGGGGCAGCGTGATCAGGAACTCGGTACCCTCGCCAAACTTCGAATGAACTTCGATTTCACCGCCCATGGAGCGGATGATGTGCTTGACGATGGCCAGGCCCAGGCCCGTGCCGCCCATCTGGCGGGAACGGCCCTTGTCCACGCGGTAGAAACGTTCAAACAGGCGCGGCAGGTTTTCCTCTGCAATGCCGATGCCCGTATCGGAAATGGCAACATTGGCCTCGATGCCGTTGGAGAACACCTGCACCGTGACCGATCCGCCGGGCTTGTTGTACTTGATGCCGTTCTCGATCAGGTTGATCAGCATCTGCTCCACACGGTCGGAATTGCCCATGATGTTCACAGGCTCGTTGTTCATGTGGCAGTTGATGGTGACTTCCTTCTCACTGGCGTGGATGGACAGCATATCCGCCACATCGAAGGCCATCTTGTCCAGGCGCAGGCGCTCGACGGAAACCTCGTCATCGCCGGATTCCAGCTTGCTGATGGAGAGGATATCGTTGATCAGGCGCGTCAGGCGCTCGGTTTCCATCATGATGATGCGCAGGAACTTATGGGCCATGGGCGGGTTGTCGATGGCGCCATTTTGAAGGGTCTCCACGAAGCCGCGGATGGAAGTGAGCGGCGTCTTGAGTTCGTGGGAAACGTTGGCTGCAAAGTCGGTACGCACCTGCTCCAGGCGGCGGATTTCGGTGATATCCTCCACCATGGCCAGCGCGCCGACCACCTTGCCGTCGTTGCGCATGGGCGAAACATACAGCCTCAGCGGACGGTGGCCGCGGCCGACTGCAGTGCGGGCTGCAACCTCGTTGGTGTACACGCCGCCCTGGCGCATGGCCTCGTTGAATACATCGTCGAGCTTCACATCCTTGGAGGTATCGCTGATGAGGCGGCCTTCGGGATTGCCGATGATGCCCAGCAGCTTCTTGGCTACGGGGGTGACCAGCATGACCTTCAGGTTTTCATCAACAGCGATGATGCCGCTCTGCATCTGGTTCATAACCACATTCAACGCATGGTTGCGGCTGGCCTGCTTCTGGACGCGGTCCTGAATGCGGCCGATGATGGCATTATATACCTCCACATCCTGCTTCTTGCCGGAAATGGGTTCGATGCGGGTATCGAACTTGCCCTCGGAGAAATCATCCAGCGCAGACATGACGCAGCGGGCGATCTTCTCCTTACTGTCCATATGATGGAGCATGAGCAGTATGTAAGCCAGGAACACAACAACAATACCGGCAATCAAAAGAATGAGGGTATTTTCAAACAGGACTCCCAAACCCGTGCTCATATTTCTGGAAAAAAGCAAAAAACCGCCATCATCAAACTGATAGATGGCGTAGTACGCTTCTTTGCCTTCGGCTTTTTTGCGGGTATAAACATTGACGCTGTCCGGCTTCACCTTTACAAGATCATCTTCATCCAGGGACAGTTCGCCGCCGTCAGTGGCAAACAAAACACTGCCGTCGGCGTTATAGACGCCAGCGACAATTTCCTCGTCCCTCAGCTTCATGGCCTTCAGGCCGGCCTGGCGGCCCTCAGAGGTTTCCTCCTCGAGGGTCACGCCGGCAGCCTTGCAAGCCAGATAGAGGGTATCGCGATAATCTCTGTTTTCTTCGTTTGCGAGAAGTGAACAGCTTTGGATCAGCAAAAAGCCGAGAAGAACCAGTGTGAGCAGGGTTACAATAGATGCAACCCTTGTTCTCATAGGCGATTCTCCTGACGATCGTTGAACTTATAGCCTACGCCGCGAATGGTCTCGATGTAGTGAGCATCGTCACCCAACTTCTGACGGATATGACGGATATGAACGTCAACCGTGCGGGTCTCGCCGTAGAATTCATAACCCCAGATGCGATCCAGCAGGAAATCGCGGGTGAGAACCTTACCGCGGCTGAGCACGAGCAGCTTGAGCAGTTCAAACTCCTTCAGGGTCAGGGAAAGCTTCTCTCCATTGCGGAAGGCTTCATAATTGCCAACATCGATGGTCAGGCCGCCGACGTGCAGAATGCCTTCTTCTTCATTCTGGGGAGCGGCGCGACGCAGCAGCGCCTTTACGCGTGCAATCAGCTCGCGTACGGAGAACGGCTTGGTGATATAGTCATCCGCGCCCAGTTCAAGGCCCAGAATCTTATCAACCTCATCACCCTTAGCAGTGAGCATGATGATCGGAATGTCTGCGGTGGTGGGAGCGCTCTTCAGGCGGCGGCACACTTCCATGCCGTCGATGCCGGGGAGCATAATGTCCAGCAGAACCATCGCAGGACGCTCATGCGCACATACCACGAGCGCGTCTTCGCCGGTGGCGGCAGTTACAACACGATAGCCGGAAGCCTCAAGATTGAACGAAAGCAGTTCAAGAATATGGGCTTCGTCGTCAACGGCCAGAATCAGTTCATTTGCCATGTGCGTATCCTCTTTCTTTCTTGTATATTGGTTATCTGTTGGCGGTGTCGCCATCAGCTGTACCCGGTTCCAGTTCGGCCAGCAGCTTGTTGAGTTCATCGCGGAAGGTCTGAATATCGCGGAACTGGCGATAGACCGATGCAAAGCGGACGTAGGCAACCTCATCCAGGGCCTTCAAACCGTCCATTACAAGCTCGCCGATCATGATGCTGGTGATTTCGGCATCAGACTGGCAGTAGAGCTTCTGTTCAATATCGCGCGTGAGCGCATCGATCTCGCTCAGCGGCACGGGACGCTTCTCACAGGATTTCACAATACCTGCGCGCAGCTTATTGATATCAAACTGCTCTCTGGTCTGATCCTTCTTAACCACCATGAGCGGCACCAGATCAATACGCTCATACGTAGTAAACCGGCGTCCGCAGCTTTCGCATTCCCTGCGACGGCGGATGCTGGTTCCATCTTCACTCTGCCGAGAATCTATTACACGACTCTGCATGCATTTGCAAAAGATACACCTCATCTGGCGCTCACCTCATACGTTATCTATTATACACAAAAAATAACGTTTCGTCTAGTCCTTTTTTAAATTATGCGGAATTTCCATCCCGTTCCGCATCGGGATAATCATCGGAACAGATATCCACCAGGATTACATCATCTCCAATGCGCAAGACCCGGTTCCAGGGTACCAGGCAGCCCTCCTTCTCCTGCTTGAGCAGGTTCAGGATTCCTCCGGGCACCGGAACAACGAGGGCTTCCACGCACGCAGTCTCATTGAGCACCAGATCGATGGGCTTGCCAAGCCTTCGCCCATCGCGGATGTTTACCACATCCTTCTGCTTCAATTCCGTAAAGGTCACAGGCATCCCCTCCCCTGCATTCTATGCATCCGAAGCTTTTTTCTTTCGTGCGCAGTTGGCCAACAGACTTCGACAAAGAATTTGCCACATCTTTTCGACAATCAGAACCGAACTGTAAAACTTTTTAGACCCTTGTCGAAAATGGGGATCTGCGCCCGAATTCCCCGCGAAACTGCGCGAAAACCAGCTTATGCGCAGGGAATCGTCATTCCGGGACGCCCGCATGCCCCTCAAACGCACACAATTTCTGCGTTTTTGTAGGTTTCCGGCGAATAAAACATTGGTTTTAACGACAATTCCTCCTTGGAAGCGCACACCGCATCCCCTATTATTGGAAGCGTTGAAAGGCGGTGAACCCGGGCCCTTGCAAGCTGTTTCTGCCATGGACATTTTGATGGATCTGAGCATGCTGGCGACCGTGCAGCTGGCTTACGGTTCCCTTCGGCCGGTGCGCTTGTTCGGTGCAGCTGTGTTCCTTGCCGCCTGTACATTTCTTGTAAGACTGTTTGGTTTATCCGGCATCCTCATGGTTTTGGCGCATCTGTCCGTCCTCCTGCTTTCCGCGAAGATTGCCAGTGGCGAACAGCGCCCCGCACGTATCCTGGAAGCCGCCATGTGCATGTTCTGCGCAGGCGCAGCGGCCGCAGGCTTCATCACCCTCGGTGGAGACAGGGCGGCATTGACCGCATTGCCAGGGTTTCCGCTGCTGTTGTTTTTGCTGCGCAGGCGCAGGCATGAAAAACACGCCTGGAACATAGAAGTGTATGTGGAGAAGGACGGCATGTGCGCAACGCTTCCCGCGCTGATCGACACCGGCAACCGTCTGCTTGAACACGAAAGCGGACTGCCCGTATTCATTGCAGAAGCAGCCGCCATACCACAGATTGCCAGGCATGCGCAGCGCCTTCCCCATGACCAGACGAAAACACTTCCCTTCGGTGTACTGGGCTCCACCGGAGAAATCAGCTGCTTCATGCCGGACAGGCTGGAAATCATACTTCCCGGAACCGGCCGCCGCACCGCGCCGCCCTGCTGGGTCGCCGTCTATCCCGGGCGCATACCGGGCAGCACCCGCGCCCTAGCGCCGCCGTCGTTTACAAAAGCGCTCGAATCACAGCGTGACAGATTCAAAAGGCATTTCATCGTATGAGGAGGTTCATCATCCATGTCGTTTTCCAGTGTGAGGCAGTCCATTTACGGGCTGGTCGTTCAAATCCGGCGGGGTTCCGTATGCTACATAGGTGGAAGCGACCTGCTGCCGCCGCCGCTCACCCGCGAAGAAGAGGTCAGTCTGGTGCGTAAGGTGCACGCAGGCGACGGCGAAGCCCGCTCCACTATGATCGAGCGCAACCTCCGCCTGGTGGTTTACATCGCCCGGAAGTTCGAAAACACCGGCATCAGCATCGAAGATCTGATCTCCATTGGCACCATCGGCCTGATCAAGGCCGTGAATTCCTTCAACCCGGACAAGAATATCAAGCTGGCCACCTACGCCTCCCGCTGCATCGAAAATGAAATCCTGATGGTGCTGCGCAAAACCAACCGTCTCAAGCTGGAAGTATCCTTTGATGAACCTCTCAACACCGATTGGGACGGAAACGAGCTGCTGCTATCGGACATTCTGGGCACTGAGCCGGACCTGGTCTCCCGGGATCTGGACAACTCCATTGAAAAGGAGATGCTCTACAGCGCCATACATACCCTGAATCCCCGTGAAAAGAACATCGTCAGTCTGCGCTACGGGCTCGGTAAGGAGAAGGAGCACACTCAGAAGGAAGTGGCCGATATGATGGGCATCTCCCAGAGCTACATATCCCGCCTTGAAAAGCGCATCATTGAAAAACTGAAGAATGAGCTGCGCAAAATGGCATGAAAAAAGCTCCCAATGGGAGCTTTTTTCATGCCCTGTATTTCAATACAACCGTCTCCACCAGAACGGCCAGGCGGTAGTAAAACACCAGTTCACGCTTCTCATCCCCGTCCGGCAAGCGGGTGATGATGTTGTTGATACCGGCCTTATCCTCCTTGGTGAGCAGGCCGGGCGTGAGGATTTCAATGGTTTCGCTGCGGCCCATCAGCAGGCGGTTGGTCACGCTGCGCAGTTCATCGCCCGCACGCTTTGCGAGCTCCGCATCCTCGCGGCGCAGCACCGGCGGCACCTGCGCCTCCAGAAACGCCTTGAGCACCAGCTTATCCACCTTGTTTTTCAGCATGACTTCGCCTCCCTTGCTTTCTGCAAACAGTATAGCTGATTTTGGGCGTGCTTTCAATCGTTTCCTTGATTTTACGCATTTCTTGTGCTATCCTATGGTTTGTCTGCAAAAAACTGCGGATACTAGACTCAAAACGATACAAGGTTTATTGAATATGAAAGAACAGATTTATGATATTCTGTGCCATGCAAACGTGCCGCGCACCGAGGCCGAGCTGGCCGCCAATGCAAGCTGCGATCTTCCTGCGCTGAAGGCTGCGCTGGATGAACTGCGCGCCGAGGCACGGGTTGCCGTCACCAAGAAGGGCAAATTCGCCATCCCGGAGAAGCTGAATCTGGTCCCGGCCAAGGCGGCCTTCCTGCACAACGGCGCAGCTGTAGCCCGTCCCCTGGACGGCGGCGATCAGCTTCGCATCGACGACGGCCGCCTGCGCCCCATGCCGGAGGATTTGCTGCTGGTGCGCCCTTCCGGGGACAGGAGCTGCCAGATCGACACCATCTGCAGCCGTGGCCGCACCTCCCTCGCTGCATTCGTGCGTATCGAACGCAGCAAGAATCACCGCAAGGGAAACCGCGATTTTGAACGCGTGCGCGCTTCCGCCGTGCCCTGTGACCGCCGCATTCCCTACCAGATCTGGCTGGACGGCGATCTCTCCTTTGTGCGCAACAACGAAATTGCACTGATCGAAATCGATACCTTCCCGGAGGGCAACCGCCCCATCTTCGGCCATGCTGAGCGCGTTTTGGGCAGCTCCGACAGCATGCTTGCCCGCATGCGCGCCACCGCCGAGGACCATGGCTTCCCCACCGAATTCCCCATTGAAGTGGAGCAGCAGGCTCGCATCGTCGCCCGGGAACCCCTGCCTGAAGCAAGCAAACAGCGCGAGGATCTGCGCAAGCTCATCCTGTTCACCATCGACGGCGCCTCCTCCAAGGACTTCGATGACGCCGTTTCCATCGAAACCCTCGAAGACGGCACACGCCGCCTTGGCGTTCATATTGCGGATGTTTCCCACTACGTGCGTCCCGGCTCCCCCATCGACCGTGAGGCCCTCTCCCGCGGCACCTCCCTGTACCTGCCCGGATATACGGTGCCCATGCTGCCGGAGGAGCTTTCCAACAACATCTGCTCCCTGATGCCGAATGCGGACCGCCTTGCCATGAGCCTGTTCATGGATGTTTCTGCCGCAGGTAAGGTGGTGGATTTCCGCCTGACCCGTTCCATCATCCGTTCCAAGGCAAGGCTCACCTATGACAGCGTGAACCGCTTCTTTGAATCCGGCGAGGAGATTTCTTCCGGCGAGGTTATGGAAGCACTTTTGAAGATGCGTCTTCTGTCCATCCTGCTGCGCGCACACCGCAAGGAAAAGGGCAGCATCGACTTCGACCTGCCCGAGCCGGAATTCGTACTCAACGAAAAGTATGAACCCACGGATATTCTCTGCCCGAACCGCGGTGAAGCGGAGCGCATGATTGAGGACTTCATGCTGCTGGCCAATGAAACCGTGGCCCGGCTCGCCAGGGATACCCTGACCCCCTTCATGTACCGCATCCACGAAAAGCCGGATCCGGACCGCATCCGCCAGCTGGAGGTCTTCCTGAACCTGGCCGGTTCTCCGGTGCATCTGGGCGAACATCCCCATCCGGGAATGCTGCAAAAGGTGCTGGAAAAGCACGCGGAGGATGAACGCATCGAAATCATCCGCCGCTACATGCTGCGCGCCCTGAAGCGTGCACAGTATTCCGACAAGCCCATGGGCCACTATGCCCTGGCCATGGAGGATTACTGCCACTTCACTTCCCCCATCCGCCGCTATCCCGACCTGATGGTGCACCGCATGCTTAAGCTGCTCATCGATGGTGCCAACAGCGAAAGGTGGGAGAGCCGCATGCCTGCCCTCGCCCAGGAATGCTCCCTGCGCGAACAGGAGAGCGTAAAGGCGGAGCGCAGCGCGGACGACATCATGAAGGCTGCCTACATGTCCCGTCAGATCGGCAGGAAATTCTGGGGCACCATCTCCGGCGTGACCGGCTGGGGCGTATATGTCACCCTGAACAACACCGTGGAGGGTCTGGTGCATGTATCCGACATGGACGATTACTACACCTATGACGCCGACCGCCAGCAGCTGGAAGCATCCGGCACGGGGTTGGTGCTCAGGCTGGGTATGCAGGTGCGCATCCGGGTCATCCATGCAAGCATCGAACGCGGCGAAGTGAACTTCGAACTGCTGGGATTCGCACAGGCTTGATTTTTGAACCCTGCGGTTTTATAATGGTAGACAAGAACAAATTGTGAGGCGCAAATATGAAGGATGTCATCGGAATCATGGACAGCGGCGTCGGCGGAATCAGCGTATTGCGCAAGGCCGTTGAACTGCTGCCCCATGAAAACTTCATATACTTCGGCGACAACGCAAATGCCCCCTACGGTCCCCGGCCGCTGGAGGAGATTTGCCGCCTGTCCGCTCTTGCCATAGATCACCTTCTCAGGCAGGAGGTCAAGGCTCTTGTAATTGCCTGCAATACCGTCACCTCTGCATACGGCGCAACTATACGCAGCCAGGTTTCCATCCCCGTTATCGGCATGGAACCTGCTGTGAAGCCCGCAAGCCTCGCCCGTTCCGGCGGCGTGGTGCTTGCGCTGGCCACCAAAGCGACCCTGTCCCTTGAAAAGTTCGGACGCCTGATGGAGCTCTACGGCGAAGGCGTAATCCCCGTTGAGGGCAAGGGGCTGGTGGAGCTGGTGGAATCCGGAAAGGCCGACAGCGATGAGGCCGACAAGGCTCTGGCTGAACTATTCGCTCCCTACAGAAACGATCAGGTGGACGGCGTGGTTCTGGGCTGCACCCATTATCCCTTCCTGCGCCGCAGGATCGAGCGCTTCTTTCCTGATGCGCAGATCTTTGACGGCCGCGAAGGAACAGTGCGCCAGCTACGCAACAGGCTGCAGGAAACGGGGCTTCTGACCAACCGTACGGTTCCAGGCGAAGTGCGCCTGGAAACCTCCGGCAGCGAGGAAACGCTTGCGCTGATGAACAGGCTTTTACATACCCATATTTAATTGGAGGACCGCCGGTAAACCGGCGGTCCTTTCGTTTGCTAAGATCCCGCTAAGAGTCCTTTCCTGGCGCAGTTTTTTCCATAATTCCGAACCCAATCTTTGCAACTGCAAGCTTTTCGTTGATGTGCACTTAACAAACGAGGAATAAAATATACATGATATTATTACTACACGTATAACTTTCGAGGAAATGTAGTTTTATGAATGACAATCATATGCTTTCACTGGGCATTGACATCGGCTCCACCACCGCCAAGGTTTTCCTTGCCCAGGGAGACCAAATCCTGTATGAAAAATACGAAAGGCACCTTTCCCAGGTGCGTCAGAAGACCCTGGAGATGCTGGAAGACATGCGTGAGCATCTGGAGGGGCGCAGCTTCTGCGTCGCCATCAGCGGTTCTGCAGGTCTGGGCATGGCTGAAACCGCAAATGTTCCCTTCGTTCAGGAAGTATATGCCACCGGCGAGGTTGTGCGCCGCTATGAGCCGGACACATCCGTGGTCATCGAACTGGGCGGTGAGGACGCCAAGGTCATCTTCTTCGACCACGGCCTGGATGAGCGCATGAACGGCAGCTGCGCGGGCGGCACCGGCGCGTTCATCGACCAGATGGCTGTTCTTTTGAACATGACCGTTGAGGAGATGGATGCAGCCAGCCTTCAGCACCAGCGCATCTACCCCATCGCCTCCCGCTGCGGCGTATTTGCCAAGACCGATATCCAGCCCCTGCTCAACCAGGGCGCTTCCAAGGCGGATGTGGCCGCGAGTATCTTCCAGGCGGTAGTCAACCAAACCATCGCAGGCCTTGCACAGGGCCGCAAAATCGAGGGCAAGGTCATGTTCCTGGGCGGCCCGCTGTACTACTGCAAAGGCCTGCGCGAACGCTTTCGCGAAACCCTGAAGCTCAGCGATGAAAACGCCGTATTCCCGGATTACGCCCGCTTTGCCGTGGCCGCCGGCGCATGTATCTACGCCGAAAAATCCGGCCGGGAATTCACCTACGAAAGCCTGACCAGCGCCATCCGCGACAGCATTGGCAAGGGCGCATCCCGCACCAACCGCCTGAAGCCCCTCTTTGAAACTGAAGAGGAATACATCGTCTTCCGCGACCGCCACAGCAAGGCAAACGTTCAGCGCCGCGCCATCGAAGAATACGAGGGCCGCGCCTGGCTGGGCATCGACTGCGGCTCCACCACCACAAAGCTTGTGCTCATCTCCGAGGACAAGGCCCTGCTCTATTCCTATTATGCATCCAACCAGGGCAATCCCGTGGAGCGTGTGCGCAAGCAGCTGAACGAAATCTATGACCGCTGCGGCGACCGCATTGAAATCTGCGGCTGCGCGGTCACCGGCTACGGCGAGGATCTGATCCGCAGCGCCTTCCGTGCCGATGAAGGCCTGGTGGAAACCATTGCCCACTACACCGCCGCCCACCATTTCCGTCCCAACGTGGACTTCATTCTGGACATCGGCGGCCAGGACATCAAGTGCTTCAAAATCCGCAACGGCGCCATTGATTCCATCATGCTCAATGAGGCCTGCTCCTCCGGCTGCGGCTCCTTCATTGAAACCTTCGCCCGCTCCATGGGCAAGAGCGCTTCCGTGTTCGCCATGTGCGGCCTGAGCGCCACGGCCCCTGTGGACCTGGGCACCCGCTGCACGGTATTTATGAATTCTTCTGTGAAGCAGAGCCAGAAGGACGGCGCAACCATCGAGGACATCTCCGCCGGTCTCTCCGTATCCGTCGTAAAGAACGCGCTGTACAAGGTCATCCGAGCCAATTCTCCCGAGGAGCTGGGCGAAAACATCGTGGTTCAGGGCGGCACCTTCCTGAACGACGCCGTGCTGCGCGCCTTCGAAATGGAGATGGGCGCGAACGTCATCCGCCCCGCCATCGCCGGCCTGATGGGCGCCTACGGCGCGGCGCTGCACGCCATGCGCTTTGAAAAGAGCAGCCTCATCTCCCGCGATGAGCTCAACCAGTTCAGCCACGAAGCCAAATCTGCCGTGTGCAAGGGCTGCACCAACCATTGCCACCTGACCATCAACATCTTCCCGGACGGCCGCAGGTTTATCTCCGGCAACCAGTGCCAGAAGGGACTGGGCGGCGCAAAGGCTGTGGAAGAGCTTCCCAACCTGCACGCCGTAAAGCGCGGCATGCTGGAGGAACTCAAGGGCGTTCCCGGTCCGCGCGGCAAGCTGGGCCTGCCCCTGGCGCTGGGTATGTATGAGCTGGCGCCCCTTTGGCATGCACTGTTCACCAATCTGGGCTTTGAGGTTGTGCTCAGCGGCCTCTCCACCCGCAAGACCTATGAAAAGGGTCAGTTCGCTATCCCCTCCGATACTGCATGCTATCCGGCCAAGATTATGCATGGCCACATGGAGCAGCTGATCGAAGAAGGTGTGGACCACATCTTCTACCCCTGTCTGAGCTACAACATCGACGAAAAAGCCTCCGACAACCACTACAACTGTCCCGTGGTCGCCTACTACGCCGAGCTGCTCAGCGGAAACATGGACAATTTGAAGGGCGTGGATTTCTTTTACCCCTACCTCTCCCTGGAGGACCCCTGGCACCTGACCGAAACCCTCTACCGCGCCTTCAAGCAAAGGGGCATGCACATTGCCAGGCGGGAAGTGCGCGCCGCCGTGGATGCAGGCTTTGCCGCCTATGAGAATTGGATGCGCCGCATCCGGTCCGAGGGCGAAAAAGCTCTCGCCTATGCCCGCGCAAACGGCAAGCGCATCATGATCCTCGCAGGCAGACCCTATCATGCCGACCCGGAAATCGGCCACGGCATCGACAAGCTGGCCGCCTCGCTGGGATTTGTGGTGGTGAGCGAGGACAGCATCTGCCATCTGGAACCCCGGCAGGATGTACGCGTGCTCAACCAGTGGACCTATCATTCCCGCCTGTACCGCGCTGCGCGCTATGCCGCTGAACATGAGGATACGGAGCTGGTGCAGCTGGTTTCCTTCGGCTGCGGTCTTGACGCCATCACCACCGATGAGGTCCGCGCAATTCTGGAGGGCAGCGGCAAGCTCTACACCCAGATCAAGATCGATGAGATCACCAACCTAGGCGCTGTGCGCATCCGCCTGCGCAGTCTGCTGGGCGCACTGGAAGAAAGGAGGCATTGAGCATGGTTCAGAACTACATTCCCTTCACCGAGGAAATGAAAAAGGATTACACCATCCTCGTGCCCACCATGCTGCCCATGCATTTCCGGATGATCATGTCCGTTATGAAGACCTACGGCTACAACATGGAGCTTTTAGAGAGCAGCGGTCCCGAAATTGCTGCGACCGGCCTGAAGTATGTACATAATGATACCTGCTACCCCGCCATTTTGGTCATCGGCCAGTTCATCCATGCGCTGCAGTCCGGCAGCTACGATCCCAACAAGGTTGCACTGGTTTTGTTCCAGACCGGCGGCGGCTGCCGCGCATCCAACTACGTATCCCTGCTGCGCAAGGCATTGGCCAAGGCCGGCTACGGTCACGTACCGGTGGTGGCCATCAGCTTCACCAACATTGAAAAGCATCCCGGCCTGAGCCTGGGCCTGCGGGAGTACCTGTCCATCGCGTGTGCCATCCTGTACGGCGATCTGCTGATGATGCTGGTAAACCAGCTGCGTCCCTACGAGCTCAATCCCGGTGACGCCCAGAGAAAGGCTGCTGAATGGACTGCAAAGCTGGGCCGCGAGCTGGGCACAAATGCCAGGACTGCCCTGTTCAAATTGAAAAAGAACTACCGGGCCATCCTGCGCGACTTTGCATCCATTCCCCGCGAAAACCGCGATACCGTGCGCGTGGGCGTGGTCGGCGAAATCTTCGTGAAGTATTCTCCCCTGGGCAACAACAACCTGGAGGACTTCCTGGTTTCCGAAGGCGCGGAGGTGGATGTGCCCGGCCTCATTGATTTCATACTGTATTGCGTGTACAACAACGTAATGGATTACCGGCTCTACCGCCGCATGAGCCGCTCCGTTTATCTGGCCTGGAGCGCCATCTACCGCTACCTGATTCACCTGAAGCACGATATGATCCGCTGCATACGCAGCCACGGCGTATTCCGCGCCCCCACCCCCTTTGAAGAAACCATCAAACTCGGCGACGGGTACCTGGGCATCGGCGCAAAGATGGGCGAAGGCTGGCTGCTCACCAGCGAGATGCTGGAGCTTGCCCATTCCGGCGCAGAAAACATCGTATGTACCCAGCCCTTCGGCTGCCTGCCCAACCATATCTGCGGCAAGGGTATGATGAAGCCCATCAAGGATAAGAATCCCAACGTGAACATCGTTGCCATCGACTACGACGCCGGCGCCACCCGCGTCAACCAGGAAAACCGCCTGAAGCTGATGCTGGCGAATGCGCGAAGGAATAAAGAAGAAAAACAGAATAAGGTATCCTGAAAAGCAGAGCGCTTCCCCGCTTGGGAAAGCGCTCTTTCTTATATCCGTATCACCAGCGGCCTGCCTACTTCCACCTTGGTCTCTTCCAGGTTGCCTCCCGGCACGGCGTAGCGCTTGCCGATGGTCCAGGTATCCTCTCCAGGCTCCGGCCAGCAGATGATATAGCCGGGCTTGCGCTGAATGGCCTCGCCCTCGGATACCTCCGTCACGATGCTGTATTCCTGCTGGATGCGGGCTTCAGCGTCGATGTTCAGACCAATCTTCATCTCCAGCCGGTCGCTCATCAGGGCATTTGCCTCCGCCGAGGTCACACTGATGCACAGTGCCGCCTGAACGCCAAGATTTTTAGGCAATTCCAGTTCAAAGGGCAGCTGCGCATGTGCAGACGCAGGCAGATCCGATCCCGTAGGCATGTAGAGCACCGTTGCATCCAACAGACCGTTCAGGCGGCTCTTATCCCCATCCGGCATGAGTTCCGCTATGTTGGGCTGGATGCGCACGGCGATCACGCTGCCCACAGCAGGCGCGCCCTCTTCCAGGAGCACCGTTCCGCGCACGATATCCGAAAAGCGCAGGCATACAGCCTCGCTGCACAGTGCAAGGCCCTGCACCTTCGTTTCAATGTGCATTCCTGAAGTTGCATATGCATCCGTCAGGGCATTTGCGCATTCCCTGATGTTTGCTGTGATGGCGAAATGTACGTCCGCCTGAATCAGCAGCGTGCCCTCGTCATCCTCCTCCGGCGGCTCCAGCTGGGTTCGGATGGATCGAATGGAGGGCGTGACGCAGGCATTCTGGCTCAGCCATTCCGGCAGTTCGATCAGCTTATCAAATTCAATGGGATATTTCACCAGCACCGCCGGCTTCCCCTCAATACCGCTGGCGATGAGGGTTTCAATGAGTGCGCGCCCCTTCACCCGCACGCCGCCCAGGTCGGCTTCGCTGGAATCCACGCTGACGCTGCCCCAGTCCATCAAAGTCGCCCGCGCATCCAGCGCCTGCGGAAGCTCCACGCGCTCGGTGAACACGGCCGTTTCCGTAGCTTCCGCAGCCAGCTTGGTCAGGCAAAGCTCCCGGAACTGCATTTCCAGATTCTCTCCGTCCTCAATGGCGTCGATCACTTCCACAGGCTCCAGCTTCATCACCCGCACATGCACGCCCAGGCTCACCAGAAACACCATGTGCCCGTTTTCATACCGCGCCTCCACATTCTCCACCACCGGATGCACGCGGCACAGCATGCCTCCCTGGGCGCCGGGTATCTCGGTCACCTGGCTGATGGCGGACTTTGCGGACAGGGCCCGGAGGGAGGTCTCCTCCCCCTGGCGGTAGACCGCCTGGCAGTTCAGGTTACCGTCCAGTACAACCCGGTCATTCTGCACATCGGAGCGAATGATCACGGCATTCGCATCCCACAGGAGCACATCTATGGCTTCGCGTCCCGCGCCGGGCACCAGCGCTTCTGCCCGGCCGAGCACCTGTAGATATTTATACCCAATCTCCCGCTCGGCCTCTATCTCTTTCCTGATCACGTTCAGCGGCATATTTCTCCCTCCAGACTTGGTTTGTTCCAGAATATGAGCCACCGGAGGAAATTATGGCTGAATAAAAAACAGCCGGCATCCTTCTGTCGGCTGTTCCAAATCATATTCCATTCATCAGGGCATCGAAAACGAGCATACCCACCGTCACCGCATCCTCAATGGTGAGATAATGCTCCGCGCCCTCGTCCACAAACATCCTGCCCGAAGCCGGGAATTCGTCATCCGCAAACCACAGCTTCAGCCACACGGGATAGCGCGGCGCAAAGCGTATGCATGCGCAAAGATCCGCATTGGAGGGCAATATTTCCCCGTCCAGCGCAAGGCAGCGCTTCTGAAGCAGTTCAGAAGGCATCACGCCCAGCTTTTCCCGGATGACCTCCTCAGCCTCCCGGTCAAATCCGCTCCCGCGCACCATGCCGTCCCGATAGGCCGAAAACAGCTTCATCCTGCCGGTCAGCGGCGCGCCGTCCGCCAGATCGAGATAGTGCAGAAGCGTCAGAAGCTGCCAATGCGGAAGCTCCGGCGCGATATTTAAATCCGGCCAGGAAACGCCTATCTCCCGGCCAAGGCTCAGAAAGCGAAACGCACCATTTTCAAACTTTACATCGGCACAGCGCGCAATCTGTTCAGGATTACGCCCGGCCAGGCGCTCCTTTGCCGCATGCAGCATGTTGTCCAGAAGTTGGTTCCCCCCGGCCACAGTCTTCGCCTCCTCAGCATGTCGATATAAGAAAAACCGACCGGTTTGATCCGGTCGGCATTGGCGGAGAAGGAGGGATTTGAACCCTCGCGGCAGTTATCCCACCCTACTCCCTTAGCAGGGGAGCCCCTTCGGCCTCTTGGGTACTTCTCCACGGCTTACGAAAATATGAATCTGGCGGAGAGAGAGGGATTCGAACCCCCGGTGCCTTGCGACATCACTGGTTTTCAAGACCAGCGCCTTAAACCACTCGGCCATCTCTCCCTGAATCAACCAGCAGAGGTTATTATACCAGAGTTTGGAGCGATTGTCAACAGTCAATTTCCTTCCTTTGAAAATAAAATTGCCTATATGTGCTTTCGATGGTATAATGATTCCATATGAAATGGGAGGAATTGCATGGTCGAGCTACAGGCGCGCGTCGCCGAAAAGGATGCGGGACGCAAAATCAAATACTTTGTCCAGGGAGACATGCAGGTTTCCTACGGCCAGTTCAGTGCGCTGAAGATCACTGGCGGACTGAAGGTAAACGGTGAAACTGTGCACGCCAATTACCTGCTCAGACCCGGTGATCTGGTGAGCGTCACCCTCCCTGATTCCGGTACAGGCAAGGTAGTTGCCGCCGAAGATGGGCCTGTTTCCATCGTATACGAGGATGACGATCTCTACATCATCGACAAGAGTGCTCCCCTCGCCTGCCAATGCACGCCCAGGCAGCCCAGCGGAACGCTGGAAAACCGCCTGCACGCCCATTATGCGCATGTGGAGGGGTTCACCTTCCGCCCCCTCAACCGGCTGGACAAGGGTACCAGCGGGCTCATGGCCGCGGCCAAGCATCCCCACTCCTGCCAGCTTCTGCAAAAGCAGCTGCACACCCCCGATTTCCTGCGGGAATACCTCGCTGTTGTGGAAGGCGTACTGGAGGGCGAGGGTGTCATCAACCTGCCCATCGCCAGGGAGCAGGCTGCTTCGGTGCGGCGCATCATCGACCATGAAAACGGCCTGCCTGCCGTCACCCATTACCGTGCAGAAGCAACGGACGGTCACCGCACGCTCATACGCCTGCGACTGGAAACGGGGCGTACCCATCAAATCCGCGTGCATCTCTCCGCCCTGGGCCATCCCATCTGCGGGGATTTCCTGTACGGAACGGAGCTGGAAAGCCTGCCCGGCCGCTTCGCGCTGCACTCCACCTTGATTCGCTTCAGGCATCCCATCTCCGGGGAGATCATCTCCATTTCCTCCCCGCTGCCCGCGGAGCTGAAGGAGCTGATGCGCCATGAATGAAATCCAACAGATCCTGGATGCGCTGAACACCCTGCGCGTTTCGCCTCAGCCGGAGGAATATGAAATTCACGAAGAAATCGCCCGCGCGTTGGATGCTGCCGGTATCCCTTACATCCATGAATGCAAACTGCTGCCCGGACGGCGCATCGATTTTGCCTGCGGCAGGATCGGCATCGAAGTAAAAAAGAGCCGTCCCATCGCCGCAAAGCTCCGGGAGCAGCTGAAACGTTACCTGGAAGAAACAGAACTGGAAGCCGTTATCGTAGTGATGCAGAAACCCTGCATTCTTCCCAGAACCATCTGCAATAAGCCCGTCTATGTCGTTGCGCTCAATCGCCTGTGGGGGGTCGCCTTACATTGAACGAATTCCTTGATTACCGCTTTCCGGATGAAACGGAAAACATAGAAAGCTATCCTGCCTATCTGAGGGATGTGCCCATGACCGGGCATACTTATGGTACGCTTTCCTACAACCGAAAATCAAAGTGCTGGACCATCAAAGCCGAGCCCTGCGTGACGGAGCTGGCCAAGCGCCTCTTCCCCGGCTGCGACGGCCGGGGCCGGGGCGTGGCACGTTTCACCGCTCACCGGCGTGTGGTGGGCGATCTGAACTGGCTGATGCTGCGCTATCCGCTGGAGATCAGCGAACGTGACCGGGACCGCTGGCAGAGTGCCCTGGACGACGCACGGGACTATGCCCTGCGCCGTGAACAGGCCAGCAGGCTGCCCGAAACCGCCATTCCGCCCAGTGACAGCTTTAACGGTCAGCTGCTGGACTTCCAGCAGCAGGGACTGGGTTTTCTGCTCTCCGCCCGGCGCTGCCTGCTGGCGGACGATATGGGCCTTGGAAAGACGGTGCAGGCGCTGTCCTTCCTGGCCACCACAGCCGCATACCCTGCCATCATCGTGGCCCCGCCCCACCTGATGCGCAACTGGCAGAGCGAAATTGCCCGTTTCCTGAACCCGGACGGACGGCTGCGCATTCATGTGATCCACGGACTCAAGCCCTATCCCCTGCCTGAGGCGGACATCTACCTGTGCCATTACCTGCTGCTGCGCGGCTGGAAGGAAGTGCTGCCCGAGTGTGGCTTCAAGACCGTCATCTTCGACGAAATCCAGGAGCTGCGCCGCAACGGCACCGGCAAATACAGCGCCGCGAGCCTGCTCTCCCAGGCCTGTGACAACTGCATCGGCCTGTCCGGCACGCCCATCTACAACAACGGCGGCGAGATCTGGAACGTGGTCAACATCCTGGACTTCCACTTCCTCGGTGACTGGGAGAGCTTCTCCCGAGAATGGTGCTACGGCTACAACAGCGCCATCGTGGCCAAACCCGAACTCCTGGGCGAATACCTGCGCCGGGAGGGCTTGATGCTGCGCCGCCTGAAGGGAGACGTACTGAAGGAACTGGCGCCCAAGCGCCGCCTCGTACAGGAAATCGACTGGGACGACGGCGTTTACCGGGAGCTCATGCTGCCCGTTGCCCAGCAGCTTGCCCTGCTGCGCCGCACGGATGACCCCGCCCAGCGTGCCATCATTGAGGACGCCATCTGCCAGCGCCAGCGTCAGGCTACAGGCGTTGCAAAGGCACCTTTCGTAGCGGCTTTCGTAAAAGCACTGGTTGAAAGCGGCGAGAAGGTGCTGCTCATGGCCCATCACCACGCCGTGATGGACATCTATAAGACCGAGCTCAAATCCCTCAAGCCCCAGTTCATCACGGGCCGGGAAACCGAGTTGCAAAAGGAAAAGGCCAGCCAAGCCTTCATGCAGGGCAAGACCGATCTTCTGTGCATCAGCCTGCGCAGTGCCAGCGGCCTGAACCTGCAGCGGGCCACCTGTGTGGTATTCGGCGAACTGGACTGGTCCCCCGCCGTTCACTCCCAGGCCGAGGACCGCGCCCACCGCATCGGCCAGCAGGATTCGCTGCTATGCTACTACCTGGTCTCCCCCCGGGGCTCCGACCGGGATATGCAGGACGCGCTGGGCCTGAAGGTCAGCCAGTTCGTATCCCTGATGGGCGATGATACGCCCAGTCACGAGGACCAGCTGATGCAGCAATCCTACGCACGGGATCGCATCCGTGCGCTGGTCAACCGGCTCGACCAGGAAAACGCATAAAAACAACCCTCCGCAATCCCTTGCGGAGGGTTTCGTATACCTTAGTAGACGGTAATCTGGGTGCCCTTGGGGCAGTTCTGCCAGATCCACTTGGCGTCTTCAACCGCCAGGCGCACGCAACCGTGGGAAGCCTTGCGGCCTAGGTTGTTGACAGAGCTCTGGGTCACCGGACCACCCTTCTGGTTGTACAGCACGGAGTGGAACATGATGTCGCCCTCGATATAGTAGGCGTACTGTGCCCAGCAGGTGAACTTCTTAAAGTAGTGCCATCTTGCGCCGGGACCGGTGGTCGCCTGATAGGTTCCCTTCGGGGTGGGCGTGGCGTTCTTGCCGGTGGAGCACTTCATGGTGCGCACCAGCACGGTGTATTCGTTGTTATCATCCAGACCGTAGGCGTAGACGCGCTGGTCATTGGTGGAAACCTTCAGGATATAGGGCTTGAGCGCCTTCTTTGCCTGGCCGGAGAAGAGCACGGACAGGGTCTGTGCATCGGCAACGCCGGTCTGGGGCAGGCTGTTTCTCTTCTGGAATGCAGTGACCGCAGTCTGGGTTTGACCGCCGTACTGGCCGTCCAGGGTGCCGGAGAGGAACTCCAGGCCGCTGAGCCTGCGCTGCAGGCGAACCACATCATCGCCGTAAGTGCCGGACTGCATCTGCATGGGAATCGCCGGGAAGTTGCCGGAGTAGAACACATCCAGGATCAGCGGATCGGCCACGCCGTTCACCTCAACGGTGATGCGGCTGCTCAGATCGGCATCTGCCGGAATGGAAGGATCCTGGGAACGCAGGAAGGCCTCCTCCATGCCGCGCATATATTCCTGCAGGTTCTTCACAGCTGCCACGGTGCCATCGCCGTAATCGCCATCCGCGCCGATGTTGCCAAAGCCCAGTTCGCGCAGCCGGGTCTGCAGTGTGCGAACCGCATCGCCCTGAGAGCCTGCCGCCAGCATGGGATTGGCGGGCGCCTTAGCGTTTGCGGAGAAGACCAGCTTCAGGGTATCCATATCCGCCAAGCCGGTCTGGGGAAGCGCGTTGTAATACTGGAAGATGCGCACGGCACGGGCGGTATCGCCGCCGTAGTGACCATCCGCGCTGCCCACCATATAGCCGAGAGCCAGCAGGCGGTTCTGGAGGCGGGTCACATCCGCGCCGTTATCCTCGCGAACCAGCTCGCGCCGGGCCACGCGGTAGGCGTCGGAGTATACATAGGCCTGCAGCAGCGCATCTGCTACGCCGTCGACCTGGGTGACCGGCTCCAGCTTAACGGTATCCACCACCACATCCATGGGTTCCGGGGTGGGTTCCGGCGTAGGCGTGGGCGTGGGTTCCGGGGTGGGGGTCGGCGTATGGCGGGGAATCAGGGTCAATTCATGGGTGTTTTCGGGAAGCTGGTTGACCATCGCCTCCACAGTGGGATCAACAGTGGGCGCCTGGGTGGGAACCTCGGTAGGTTCCGGAGTAGTCGCTTCACGAACGTCGATCAGATCCTGTTCCAGTTCGCGGATATATTCCTCCAGGCCTGCCACAGCAGCTTTGGTCTGTTCGCCAAAGAAGCCGTCCGCACCACCGGTGAGGAAGCCCAGCTCCACCAGCCGCTGCTGGAGGCGCTTGGTGGCTTCACCGTTCTTGTCCACGCTCAATTCGGGATAGAAGGGCGTGGATACGCGAATGGTCTTCACCTTCAGGTTGGGGGATGCGTATGCGGGCAGCTTACCCTCTGCATCGGGCTGGGCAGCCTTGCGCTCAGCGATGATGGCCTTATCGATGGCCTTGGCAAGGGATTCGGAATCGCTGCCTGCCGTGCTGGCCGCACTGGTCACGATGTACCCCAGCCAATCCTGCACGGGGGCCCAGTCGCTCACGGTTTCGCCGCTGAGTTCAAAGACAAATTCACAACCGTAGGTCACGCCGTCCACGGTGATTTCGCATGCGATATCATGCGTATCCACCTCGGCGCCCTCTTCATAGGTATTTTGATAATCGATCTGGGTCGTGCTGGGCACGTCCGCAGGATCCATCAGCTTCAGCAAGTCCGCCTGCCATACTTCATCAGCGACAGGCTCCGCTTCCGAAATGAACAGTACGGAAGAGAGCAGCACCGCGATGATGGTCAACGCAAGCAAAATGCGAATTTTCTTCATTCAGATACCTCCGGGCAAGTTTCACAATCGCTGATCGATTGCACCTGTATAGACGCAATTATACCGTACTTGGTTGCAGTTTTGTGCTATGACAATATGTTGTTTTTCAGGCATTTTCCGGCAATTTGTCATATATTGACAGAAATGGTATAATTTTCCATAAATGACCGCGATTGTGGGAGGAGGGGTACGCTTGAAAACACGTCAGGATGTGATCGAAGCCTGCCTGCGGCTTCCTGACGCATTTGAGGATTATCCCTTCGATGATCCGGGCATGACCTGCATGCGCCGCAAGAGCAATATGAAGATATTCGCTTTTATCTTTGATCGCAATGGAAAAATCTGGATCAACCTGAAGGCCGAACCGCTGAAGGCGGATTTCTGGAAGGACGCTTATCCTGCCGTTGTGCCCGGCTGGCACATGAACAAGCGCCACTGGATCAGCGTAATCCTGGACGGCAGCATGACGGATGAAGACATACTCCCCCTCATTGAGGACAGCTACGAACTGACCGGACCCAAAACAAAAAAGAGATGACATGCAAATGCATATCATCTCTTTTTTGTTTTCTCAGTTGGGCAACAGTTCGCCCTCCGCCGGAGCGGATTGCCCCTCCGCATGAACGTAGCCCGGGATGGCGAAGCCCTCCTGATCCCCGTTGGCCGCCTCCAGCGTAAATGCGGATACCTCGTAGGCGTTGCGCACCATATATTCGCCGTTTTCCAACAGCTTCTGGTATTCCCTGGACTGGAGCCGCCCGCTCAGACGCACCTTGTCTCCCACATGGAAGCGGGATGCATACTGGGCGTTTCTACCCCAGGCGATGCAGGGAATGTAATCGCTCTTTCCGAAGGCCCGGTTCACCGCCAGCATCATATCGCAGATTTCCCGGCCAAAGGGCGTGGAGCGGTAGATGGGTGGTTTGCACAGCACACCCACGAGGTTGACCTTGTTCATGGTATCGTTTTCCCGGGTCTGGGTCATGCCCTGCACGAATAGAGTGACCATCAGCCGCCCGCTCCCCTCCACAACCTTGTTGTAGGAGCGCACCTGGCCGGTCATCAGCATCAGGTGCTCATAATCCGGCTCTGCAACCGCCAGGAGCTTGCCCGGTATGGTTACCGGAATCCGATCCACCGCGCCGGAGAGGCGCTTAACCAGCAGCGTGCCCGCATAAAAGGGTTCGTTCATGACCTCATGGCTCAGGGTAAGGCTGTCCTCCAGCCGCCCCGCCGCCACAATTCTGTTATTGGGATTTTCCATCGTATCACCTCTGGTTGATTCAGAATGTGTCTTGCCCTACATTCTATGCATTTAAAACTATAAACAGAACTCTGATTCCACCTTAAACCTTCGCTTCCACAAACCAGCGGCCCTCGTCCTCAAAGAGATAGGTTTCCCTGCCCAGGATGCGCACCGTATAGCGCATGCCCTGGCCGCCAGCCTTCGTGGACGCCGCCCGGCGCACATCCAGCAGGCGATCCACCTCAAAGCGGCGGCCATCCTCCCATTCCACCATCAGCGGCTTTACTGCCCCCTCCGGCGAACATTCCACAACCACCTTCACATACACCCTTCTGCACATTCATCCTCACCCTCTCCATCCCTGGGGAAAGATCACATGATCATCCCTGGGGTTGATGGCATTGATGCCCGCATCCCCCAGCAGACTTGCCCGGGATATGGCATAATGCCCGAAGCGGCGTCGGATATCCTCCACCGCCTCTTCCAGATCGTAGCGCCGCTCCATGTTCATATCCGGAAACATGCAGATCTGCTTATCGCCGTCCACAAATTCCAGCCCGGATACGCTCACGCCCAGGCTGCGTATGGGATTCTCCCAGCGGTAGCGTTCCCGGAACAACGCCTGTGCATGCGCGGCGATTTCATTGGCCAGCGCCGTGGTGTGGGAAATCTTGCGCTGGCAGGATATGGTTTGAAGCTCGCAGTCCCGCACGTACAGGGCGACCACATCCCCCCGCATGCGTTGGGCGCGCAGCCGCTCCGCTACACTCTCAGAGAGCACCAGCAGCACCAGATGCACATCCTGGTCGCTTTTCAGATCCCGGGGTGTGGTGGTACTGTTGCCCACGGATTTGATCATCGCCGCCTCCCCCTGAGCCAGCACCGGCGAATGATCCTGTCCCCGGGCAAAATTCCAGATCATCCCCCCATTCTTGCCGAAGGCGAAGCGCAGGGCGTTCACATCGCAGCGGGCCAGATCGCCTATGGTACGGATATTGCGGCTGTGGAGCTTGCGCTTGGTGGCCGGTCCCACATAC
>JAGBAU010000325.1 GCA_017938785.1 Clostridia bacterium | reverse complement strand
AAATCGACCAATGAAAAGCCTATTGTGTATTATACCCGATAAACGCGGTCTGTGCAATGATGATGTATTGACAATTTCGTGCCAAAATGATTATAATGAGTAAAGATTGCGGAGGCTTTGTATGTTTGAAATCTCGCGAAGGGCGCTGATTCTCTTCGGCTTTGAGCTGCACTGGTATGGTTTGCTGATCGCCCTGGGCGTTCTGGCGGCTGTGCTTCTGGCCTGCAGCCGTGAAAAACGGTTGGGTCTGGAAAGGGATACAACCCTGAACATTGCGCTCATTGCGGTGCCCATGGCCATCATCTGCGCGCGGATTTACTATGTGCTCTTTTCCTGGGAGTACTACGCTGCCCGTCCGCAGGAAATCCTGAACATCCGCCAGGGCGGGCTCGCCATCTACGGCGGCGTGATCGGCGGCGTGCTGGCGGGCTGGATCTATTGCCGCGTGAAAAAGGTTTCCTTCCCGAAGGGACTGGATCTTGCCGCGCCCTCGCTGGCGCTGGGCCAGGCTATCGGCAGGTGGGGAAACTTTTTCAACCAGGAAGCCTACGGTGCAGCGGTGAAAAACCCGGCGCTTAAGTTCTTTCCGCTGGCTGTTCATATCGAAGGCAGCGGATGGCACTGGGCTACCTTCTTTTATGAATCCCTGTGGTGTGCGCTGATTGTGGCGTTCATCCTGACCGCAGAGAGAAAGCAATTCTTCCGCAGAAGCGGCGATATCTTCGGCGCCTATCTTTTGCTCTACGGTGTGGAGCGCGCCCTGGTGGAGGGGCTGAGAACGGACAGCCTGTACCTGGGGCCGCTGCGCGTATCCCAGCTGCTGAGCCTCATGCTGGTGTTTGCCGTATGCATCGTGCTTGCATACCGGGCGCGGGGGCTGCGCATGGGACTGCGCCTGCTGCCGGTCTGTGCCTGCATCCTGCTGGGAGCGGCGCTTGCGGTGGCGGCGGGCTGGCTGAGCATCATTGCGGCGATGTTCCTCATCGGATCATCCGGTGCAATATATATAAGTAACAAAACTTCCAAAGACGCGTGATATGAGGTGAAACAAATGAGAAATCTGACGATGCTTACCGACCTGTATCAGCTGACAATGATGTATGGTTACTTTAAGTCGGGCATGCGGAACAACATGGCGACCTTCGATATGTTCTACCGCAGCAAGGACGAAAGCACCCACTACGCCGTTTTTGCCGGTCTCGAGCAATTAATTGACTACCTCCAGAACCTTCGCTTTGAGGATGAAGCCCTGGATTACCTGCGCAGCCTGAACATCTTCGATGAAGACTTCATGCAGGAGCTGAAGAATTTCAAGTTCCACGGCGACGTCTATGCCGTGCCCGAGGGCACCATCGTGTTCTCCAACGAGCCGCTGATTCGCGTCACCGCCCCCATCTTCGAGGCGCAGCTGATCGAAACAGCCCTTTTGAATATCATCAACCACCAGACTCTCATCGCCACCAAGGCCAGCCGCGTGGTACAGGCTGCCGAGGACGACATGGTCATGGAATTCGGCCTGCGCCGCGCCCAGGGCCCGGATGCCGGCATCTACGGCGCGCGCGCCGCCATCATCGGCGGCTGCCGCAGCACCAGCAACGTGCTCACCGGCCAGATGTACAACATTCCCATCGCGGGCACCCATGCCCACAGCTGGGTCATGTCCTTCCCGGATGAAATCACCGCCTTCCGCAAATATGCGGAAATGTTCCCCAGCAGCTGCCTGCTTCTGGTGGATACCTTCGATACCCTGCGCAGCGGCGTGCCCAACGCCATCACCGTGTTCAGGGAGCTGCGCGAAAAGGGCTATGAGCCCAAGGGCATCCGCCTGGACAGCGGCGACCTTGCCTACCTTAGCCGCGAGGCCCGCAAGATGCTGGATGAGGCCGGTTTCCCGGATACCGTCATCTGTGCATCCGGAGACCTGGATGAAAACCTCATCCGCGACCTGAAGCTCCAGGGCGCATGCATCAACACCTGGGGCGTGGGCACCAAGCTCATCACCAGCGAAGACTGCCCCTCCCTGGGCGGCGTGTATAAGATGAGCGCCGAATACGAGGATGGCCGCGTGGTTCCCAAGATCAAGATCAGCGAAAACCCGGTCAAGATCACCAATCCCGGCGAAAAGAAGCTGTGGCGCATCTATGACAAGGACAGCGGCAAGGCCGTAGCCGATTTGATCTCCCTGTCCCACGAGACCTATGATGAGTCCAAGCCGCTTACCATCTATGATCCCATCAATACCTGGAAGAGCATGACACTCACCAACTACACCATGAAGGATCTGCATGTGCAGATTTTCAACAAGGGCGAGTGCGTATACGAATCTCCTTCCCTTGCCGAAATCCAGAAGCACTGCGCCGAGGAAATGGATACCTTCTGGGAGCAGTATAAGCGACTGCTCAATCCCCATCGCTACAAGGTGGACCTCTCCGACAGCCTGTGGATGCTGAAGAATTCCATGCTGCAGGGCTACAGAAGGGGATAAAGCAGACAAGAAGCCGGGCACGCAATATTGCGTGCCCGGCTTCTTGTCTGCTTTATCCCCTTCTGTAGCCCTGCAGCATGGAATTCTTCAGCATCCACAGGCTGTCGGAGAGGTCCACCTTGTAGCGATGGGGATTGAGCAGTCGCTTATACTGCTCCCAGAAGGTATCCATTTCCTCGGCGCAGTGCTTCTGGATTTCGGCAAGGGAAGGAGATTCGTATACGCACTCGCCCTTGTTGAAAATCTGCACATGCAGATCCTTCATGGTGTAGTTGGTGAGTGTCATGCTCTTCCAGGTATTGATGGGATCATAGATGGTAAGCGGCTTGGACTCATCATAGGTCTCGTGGGACAGGGAGATCAAATCGGCTACGGCCTTGCCGCTGTCCTTGTCATAGATGCGCCACAGCTTCTTTTCGCCGGGATTGGTGATCTTGACCGGGTTTTCGCTGATCTTGATCTTGGGAACCACGCGGCCATCCTCGTATTCGGCGCTCATCTTATACACGCCGCCCAGGGAGGGGCAGTCTTCGCTGGTGATGAGCTTGGTGCCCACGCCCCAGGTGTTGATGCATGCGCCCTGGAGCTTCAGGTCGCGGATGAGGTTTTCATCCAGGTCTCCGGATGCACAGATGACGGTATCCGGGAAACCGGCCTCATCCAGCATCTTGCGGGCCTCGCGGCTAAGGTAGGCAAGGTCGCCGCTGTCCAGGCGGATGCCCTTGGGCTCATAGCCCTTTTCGCGCAGCTCCCTGAACACGGTGATGGCGTTGGGCACGCCGCTGCGCAGGGTATCGAAGGTATCCACCAGAAGCAGGCAGCTGCTGGGGAACATTTCCGCATATTTGCGGAAGGCGGTGATTTCATCCGGGAAGGACATGACCCAGCTGTGGGCATGGGTGCCCGCGATGGGAATGTTGTACATCTGGCCGGTGAGCACGTTGCTGGTGCTGCGGCAGCCGCCGATGATGGCGGCGCGCGCGCCGTAGATGCCGGCATCCGGGCCCTGGGCGCGGCGCAGGCCGAATTCCATGACCATGTCGTCCTCGGCAGCCTGTACCACGCGGCTGGCCTTGGTGGCGATGAGAGTCTGGTGGTTGATGATATTCAAAAGGGCTGTTTCGATCAGCTGCGCCTCGAAGATGGGGGCGGTGACGCGAATCAGCGGCTCGTTGGAGAACACGATGGTGCCCTCGGGCACGGCATAGACGTCGCCGTGGAACTTGAAATTCTTCAGCTCCTGCATGAAGTCTTCATCGAAGATGTTCAGGCTGCGCAGGTAATCCAGGGCTTCATCCTCAAAGCGAAGGTTCTGGAGGTAGTCAATTAATTGCTCGAGACCGGCAAAAACGGCGTAGTGGGTGCTTTCGTCCTTGCTGCGGTAGAACATATCGAAGGTCGCCATGTTGTTCCGCATGCCCGACTTAAAGTAACCATACATCATTGTCAGCTGATACAGGTCGGTAAGCATCGTCAGATTTCTCATTTGTTTCACCTCATATCACGCGTCTTTGGAAGTTTTGTTACTTATATATATTGCACCGGATGATCCGATGAGGAACATCGCCGCAATGATGCTCAGCCAGCCCGCCGCCACCGCAAGCGCCGCTCCCAGCAGGATGCAGGCACAGACCGGCAGCAGGCGCAGTCCCATGCGCAGCCCCCGCGCCCGGTATGCAAGCACGATGCATACGGCAAACACCAGCATGAGGCTCAGCAGCTGGGATACGCGCAGCGGCCCCAGGTACAGGCTGTCCGTTCTCAGCCCCTCCACCAGGGCGCGCTCCACACCGTAGAGCAAAAGATAGGCGCCGAAGATATCGCCGCTTCTGCGGAAGAATTGCTTTCTCTCTGCGGTCAGGATGAACGCCACAATCAGCGCACACCACAGGGATTCATAAAAGAAGGTAGCCCAGTGCCATCCGCTGCCTTCGATATGAACAGCCAGCGGAAAGAACTTAAGCGCCGGGTTTTTCACCGCTGCACCGTAGGCTTCCTGGTTGAAAAAGTTTCCCCACCTGCCGATAGCCTGGCCCAGCGCCAGCGAGGGCGCGGCAAGATCCAGTCCCTTCGGGAAGGAAACCTTTTTCACGCGGCAATAGATCCAGCCCGCCAGCACGCCGCCGATCACGCCGCCGTAGATGGCGAGCCCGCCCTGGCGGATGTTCAGGATTTCCTGCGGACGGGCAGCGTAGTACTCCCAGGAAAAGAGCACATAGTAAATCCGCGCGCAGATGATGGCCATGGGCACCGCAATGAGCGCAATGTTCAGGGTTGTATCCCTTTCCAGACCCAACCGTTTTTCACGGCTGCAGGCCAGAAGCACAGCCGCCAGAACGCCCAGGGCGATCAGCAAACCATACCAGTGCAGCTCAAAGCCGAAGAGAATCAGCGCCCTTCGCGAGATTTCAAACATACAAAGCCTCCGCAATCTTTACTCATTATAATCATTTTGGCACGAAATTGTCAATACATCATCATTGCACAGACCGCGTTTATCGGGTATAATACACAATAGGCTTTTCATTGGTCGATTT
>JAGBAU010000034.1 GCA_017938785.1 Clostridia bacterium | reverse complement strand
TGCGGCAGGATTTTACGGCAAACGTGTCCCATGAATTAAAAACTCCGTTGACTGCAATTTCCGGCTATTCCGAGCTGATGGAAGCCGGCATCATGAGCGCCCTTGCCGAACTGAACATCGTTGTTGCCGGAGGCGGTGATCCACATATCGAGGAAGGAGATGGGATCGTTGTAGTCAGCCAGCCAGCCGTTGCGGGCGACGGTGTACTGACCATCCTTACGGGTGTTGAGGAAGGTAGCCCACTCCTGATTGACCAGGTTCATGGTGATGCCTACGGAAGCATAAACGCCCTGCAGGTATTCGCCGATGGCCTTGTGGTTATCGGCGGTGTTGTACAGGTATTCCATGGAGGGAATGTTGGTGAACATATAAGTCTCTTCGTCGTACTCATAGTACTTCTTCAGAGTCTCGATAGCAGCATCCCAGTTCTCCAGGTATGCATCTTCGGATACATTGTAGTAACCGTCGAAGTCATCCTCGGTGGAGTTGGCATTCTTGTAGAATTCATTGCCATCGAAGTCGGTCATGCCCATGGGAACGAAACCGGTAGCCGGAACTTCGCCAGCCTGGCTGACTTCAGCGGTGATATAGTTGCGGTCCAGCAGCAGGGACAGAGCCTGACGGATTTCAGCGTTGGCAGCCTCTGCTTCAGCGCCGGTCAGCTCGGAATCAGCAGGCAGCAGGTTTTCGTTGACATTCCAGCAGACATAGTAGGTGCCGATCTGGCCGACAACACGATACTCGGTGGGATATTCCTGCTCAAGGCGCTTGATTTCAGCCAGCGGTACGCTGTCAATCATCTGCCAGGTATCGCCTTCGAAGTTAGCCAGCATGTTGTTATCATCGTCAGACAGGTAGCACTCCAGAACATCCAGGGTGACCTTATCTGCATCGTGATAGTTGGGGTTCTTGGTCAGGGTAATCACAGAGTTGTGATCCCAGCCAGTCATGGTGTAAGCACCGTTGGAAACATAAGTGGAGGGATCAGTTGCCCAGGCTTCGTTGGCCACAACGTCTTCACGAACCGGGAAATAGGTCGGGAAGGCCAGCAGCTCGTTCCAATAAGCCAGCTTGGAGTTTACAACAACTTCCAGGGTCTTGTCATCGGTAGCGGTGACAGCCAGCTCGTCCGGATAGCCCTTGACCTGATCGAACATGTAGCCGTAGTCGGCGCCCAGTTCAGAGGAGGCAGCGCGCTTCCAGGCGAACTCGAAGTCCTTAGCGGTCAGAGCCTGACCATCGGACCACTTCAGGCCGTCCTTCAGGGTGTAGGTGTAGGTGTAGGTACCGTCTGCGTTTTCAACGCCTTCAACCAGCTCTTCAGCGGCGTCAGCGGCGATAACCAGGTTGCCTTCTTCGTCCTGGGCCCACTTGGCCAGGCCAGAGAACAGGTGAGTAACCATGGTTGCACCGTCAACGGCGGAGTTCAGAGCGGGGTCGAGAGTGTCGGGCTCGGAAGCCAGGCAAACTGCCAGGGTGGTGGGTTCTTCTGCAACTGCTACGTATGCGCAGGACAGAGACAGAACCAGAGCCAGCATGAGAGCGACAAACTTCTTCATGATGAGGTCTCCCTTCTGATATAGAAGTTATTTTTTCAAAGATGCGGATTGCATCCAAGAATCATGGGGATGTTCATATATAAACGGCATCTGAAAAACAGAAACCTATATGAACCGTATTAGTTGATTTCCTTCACGCGGTGGCATGCCACGAAATGACCGGGCTCGACCTCTTCGAAGGGAGGCATGGACTGTGCGCAGGCCTCGGTGGCATAGCGGCAGCGGGTACGGAAGGGACAGCCGCTGGGCGCGTTCAGGGGGCTGGGGATATCGCCGGTCAGCGCGATGCGCTGGTTGGCGCGTGCAATCTTGGGATCCGGAATCGGAACCGCAGAGAGCAGGGACTGGCTGTAGGGATGCAGCGGATGGTTGTAAATCTCATCCGCGGGGGCCAGCTCCACCATCTTGCCCAGGTACATAACGGCAATGCGGTCAGAGATATGGCGCACAACCAGCAGGTCATGGGCGATGAACAGGTAGGTCAGGCCCAGCTTGTCCTGCAGGTCGCCGAACATGTTGATGACCTGTGCCTGGATGGAAACGTCCAGAGCGGAAACGGGCTCATCGCACACGATGAATTCCGGGTTCACTGCCAGGGCGCGGGCGATGCCGATGCGCTGGCGCTGGCCGCCGGAGAATTCATGGGCGTAGCGGGAAGCATGTTCGCTGTTGAGGCCGACGTGCCCCATCAGCTCCAGGATGCGCTCCTCGCGCTCCTTCTTACTGGAGTACAGCTTGTGCACATCCAACGGCTCGCCGACGATATCGGAAACCGTCATGCGGGGGTTCAGGCTGGAGTAGGGATCCTGGAAGACCATGGTGGCCTTCTTGCGGAACTCGTTGATATCGTGCTTGGTCTTGATGGGCTTGCCATCGAAGATCACTTCGCCTGCGGTGGGCTTGTACAGGTGCAGGATGGTACGGCCGACGGTAGTCTTGCCGCAGCCGGATTCGCCGACCAGACCCAGGGTTTCACCCTTGTTGATGGTGAAGGACACGTCATCGACAGCCTTCAGGGGCTTGGTGCGGAAGAAGCCCATGTTGATATCGAAGTATTCCTTGAGGTTCTTGACCTCAACCAGCGGGCGATTCTTGTTTTCAGCCATTGTTCGCACCACCTTCCACTACAACCGTGCCGTCTTCCAGGCCGGTCTTGACGTTTATCCAGCAGGTTGCGGCATGGTCATCATTGATGGGCATGCGCTCCGGACGCTGGGTGAGGCAGATCTTCATGGCCTTTTCGCAGCGGGGTGCGAAGGGGCAGCCCTTGGGCATGTTCAGAAGATCGATGGGCGTACCGGTGATGGGCTGCAGACGCTGGCCATTGTTTTCCGTAGTGGGAATGGAGCGCAGCAGGCCCTTGGTGTACTCATGACGGGGATTGTAGAAAATCTCGTCCGCAGTGCCCTGTTCGCAGATGGAGCCTGCGTACATGACGATGACCTCGTCGCACAGCTGTGCAACGACGCCCAGGTCATGGGTGATCATGATGATGGCCATGCCCAGCTGCTTCTGCAGATCCTTCATCAGGTCCAGAATCTGAGCCTGGATGGTTACGTCCAGAGCGGTGGTGGGTTCGTCTGCGATCAGGATATCCGGTTCGCAGGCCAGGGCCATGGCGATCATGACGCGCTGGCGCATACCGCCCGACAGCTCAAAGGGATACTGCTTCATGCGTTTCTCGGGCTGGTTGATATTTACCAGGCGCAGCATTTCCAGGGCGCGTTCGCGGGCCTGTTCCTTGTTGCGGTCGGTGTGCAGCAGGATCGCCTCCATTAGCTGATGGCCCACGGTGTAGGTGGGGTTCAGGCTGGTCATGGGATCCTGGAAGATGATGGAAACCTTGTTGCCGCGCACAGTGCGCAGCACCTTTTCGCCTGCGCCGACCAGTTCCTGGCCGTCCAGCTTTACGCTGCCGCCGACGATCTTGCCGGTGGGCGCCAGAATCTGCATGATGGAATAGGCGGTAACGGATTTGCCGGAACCGGACTCGCCCACGATACCCAGGACTTTGCCGTGATCCAGCTGGAAGGACACGCCGTCAACTGCCTTGACTTCACCTGCATCGGTGAAGAAGGAGGTGCGCAGTCCGTTTACTTCAAGAAGTGCCATGATTGCTTATCTCCTTTCATCAGGCGTTGAGCTTGGGGTCGAAGGCGTCACGCAGACCGTCGCCCAGCAGGTTCAGGCTCAGCACGATCAGGCAGATCACGACGGCCGGAATGATCAGGCGATAGGAATAGGAGGTGATGCCGTTCAGGGCGTCGGAAGCCAGAGAGCCCAGGGAAGGCATGGGAGCATTTACGCCCAGGCCCAGGAAGGAGAGGAAGCTCTCTGTGAAGATGGCGCTGGGAATCTGAAGCGCGGTGGAGATGATCACAACAGAGATGCTGTTGGGAATCAGGTGCTTCATGATGATCCACTTGCCCTTTGCGCCGGTGGCCTGGGCCGCCAGCACATATTCCTGTTCGCGCAGGGAGAGGATCTGGCCGCGGATCAGGCGGGCCATGCTCACCCAGTAGAGCAGACCGAATACGATGAACATGGAGATCATGTTGGAGCCGATCTTTTCAAGCACGGTGCCTTCTACCTTCAGCACCTGTCCCAGCACAACGGAGAGCAGGATGATGATCAGGGTATCCGGCAGGGAATAGATGATATCGACGATGCGCATGATGAACAGGTCCACCTTGCCGCCGCAATAGCCGGCGATGGAACCGATGGTCATGCCGATCACCAGAACGATGAGGCTTGCAAAGAAGCCGACCGCCAGGGAGATGCGGGTGCCGTAGACCACGCGGATGAAATAATCGCGGCCGTGGGCGTCGGTGCCGAAGATGTGCGGGAACACATCCTCGCCCTTTTCGATCTTCTTGAGCTCGGTCTTGCCATACTGGAAGGGAGCCAGGTTATTGTAGGAAGCGTCCACGGGACGGCCGGGCTGGATGCCCAGCTGCTTGTCGTAGCGGTAGGGCCACACAGAAGGCAGGATGATGGAGGCCAGGGTGATCAGGATGATCAGGATCAGGCTGACGGTGGCCACCTTGTTCTTGAGCAGGCGCTTCACGCCGTCCTTAAAGAAGGTGGACGACGGACGCATCTTGGAGATATACTCCTTCTCCGCCTCGGTTGCCGGACGGAAAGCGTCGGGATCGAGACGCTGCTGCAGGGAGAAAACATTCTTCTTTTCCATTTTTGCTGCGCCTCCTTATTCGAATTCGATGCGGGGATCGACAACCTTGTACAGGATGTCGGTGATCAGGTTCAGAATGACGATCAGGGAAGCCAGGAAGATGGTGGTGCCCATGATCATGGTGTAATCGCGATTCTGAATGCTGGATACAAACTGGCGGCCGATGCCGGGCACGGCGAAGATCTGCTCAACGACCATGGAACCGGTCACGATGAAAGCCAGCATGGGGCCCAGGTACGTCAGCACCGGGATCAGGCTGTTCTTCAGCGCATGACCGAAGATAACCTTGGAACCGGCGACGCCCTTGGCCTTGGCGGTGCGGATATAATCCTGGCCCAGAACATCCAGCATGGAAGAGCGGGTCAGGCGGGTGATGTTCGCCATGGGAGACAGGGACAGGGTGATGACCGGCAGGATCAAACCTGCACTGGTGGAGCCGTTGGCCGGAACCAGACCCAGCTTTACCGAGAAGAACAGCAGCAAAAGCGTGCCCATAATAAAGGAAGGCATGGAAACAAAGGCCGTGCTGATGACCATGATAGCCTTATCCAAAACGGTGTTTCTGCGCAGGGCAGCGGTTGCGCCTGCCACAATGCCAATCACCGCAGCCATCGCAGCAGCGATCAGGCCCAGCTTGGCGGAGGTGCGCATGCCGTCCATGATGATATCGATAACGGTACGGCCACGCTGCTTCAGGGACGGACCAAAGTCAAACTCGGTCACGATATCCTCAAGATAGGTCGTATACTGCTCAAAAAGCGGCTTATCCAGACCATACTTTGCTTCCAGAGCAGCCTGGGCCTCCTTGGAGATGGCCTTTTCGCTCAGGAAGGGGCCGCCGGGTACGGAGTGCAATACGAAGAAGGTGATCGTAATTACAATCCAGATGGTCAGCAGCGCCAGCAGTACGCGCTTGAGGATGTAGAACATGGTTTTAGAGCTCATTGTCATTCCACCTTAATTTTTGACGCACAGAACGGCAGGCACCCTTTTTCGATGTGGTGTCCGCCGTTGCGCGTCTAGTGTCGTTGTATCAAATACTGTAAATATTATAACGTGTTCTTCTTTTGTATATAAGTCCCAGAAGGTTTACTCTCTGTTTCGTTTTCGTGAATTACTGCATACGTTCGGGATAGTATTTAACGTTTGCCTCCTCCAGCCACTTGTTCAGCTGCTGTTCATAGGCGCTGTATTTTGCGTTTTCGAGGGTTTCGTGCTGCAGCTCTTCCTTCATTTTCTCCAGGGGAACCTCGCCCGCCTGAACTTCGCCCACGTATTCCAGAATGCATACGCCGTCTGCCGTGCGCACTGCGCCGGAAATATCACCGGGCGTCTTCAAAGCCATGGCTGCGGAAATTATTTCCGGAGACCAGAGCATGGACTTTTCGGAGATATAGTAACCGGTCTTGTACAGATCCTCGTCCTTCATGCCGTCATCATCACCGATGGATGCGAGCAGTTCATCGAAGCTTGCGCCGCCCTGCAGCTGTGCAAGAACCTCCTGCGCACGGGCCTCTGGCGCAGCATAGAAGCCGTCAATCTCTGCCTTATACTCTGCGATGAGCTGTGCGTCGGTTTCCGCATCCAGCTCGGCGATTTCCTCGTTGAGCACGGATACAGCCTCGTAGGCCTGGTCATCTTCAAATCCGAGCAGCAGCATGCGCACCGCACGATAGCCCGGCAGATTGTACACGATGGTTTCGCCGTTCATCTGGGCGAACTCGAAATCATCGGGATAGGTTTCATAGCTTTCCTTCTGCTGGACGATCAGGTCCTTGTATGCCTTCTCGAGGGCGGCGTCATCCACGGTGACGTCCTTGGTGATTTCATCGTAGATCTTCTGGGCCCACCAGCCCTCCTCCAGTTCGGAGCGGATGATGTCCAGGGTGACGCCTGCTTCAGCCTGCATATAGGCCTTCACCGCGCCGGTGGCCTCCTCTTCGGTCATGCCCTCGGTGTTCACATAATCGCGGTAGAACTGAAGCTGTTCATCAAAATTGGCCTGTGCTTGGGCATCAATCTGAGCACGATCCGCTTCGGTGAGCTCGTACAGGCCCATTTCCTTTGCATGCGCCTCCAGTACACGGTCGCTGACCATGTACTTGAGTACCTCGTCCAGCAGGACGGATGCAACCTCCTCCTCGCTGTAGCCGGCAAAGACGAAATTGGTCATCTGTTCGCCGTACTCGCGGGCGACCTCATCGCTCATAAGCTGGCCGCCGTCATATTCGGCAACAACCACGGGGGCTTCGCCGCTTTCATCGGAAGCATCCACGCCGAAGATCTCCTCGCCCATCAGTACGGTAGCGTCACCGTCATCGGTAAAGGCGGTACCGGCCAGATCATCCAGGGCCTCGCGGTTTTCCTGGGTGAGCTCTTCCTCAAAGGCGTCATACACGGGCGTTGCCTGGGCTTCCTCCAGGGCGGCCGTCAATTCCGCCACCTTGGCCTCAGCCAGCTCCGCGCGTTCAATGCCCATGTTGCGGCCGTAGGTATAGCCCACCACTGCGCCGAACACCAGGGCAATCACCAGCAGTATAGCCGTTGCCAGAATGGCGAAGGCCTTCTTCCTGCGCTTTTTCTTGCCCTTTTTCTTAGCGGCGGGCTTCTCCTCTTCCAAAGCGGGAGCTGCTTCGCCGCGGGGCGCATTCTCTTTATCGTCGGCCGCTTCAAGCTGTACGGTTTCCACTGCCTCTTCCACTGCATTTGCTTTATTTTCAGCCTCTTCGGGCATGCTGTTGTTCAGATTGCGCTCGTTTACTTCGCTCATGCGCACAACCTCCTTCAGGATATAGGTTCGAAATTAAAAACAGATTCCTAGCTTTCAGTATAGCATGTTTTTGAGCCCTGCGGGGCAAAAAAACAGATTCGACACATCAAGTTTGAATGACTGTCACAGTTTAATCAAATTCTTGCGCTTTGGTCTTCCCGGAGGTATAATATCCTATATATAAGAAATTGGATGTGACCGCTTTGACTTTACTTCATACAGATTTTTACTCCGATGTGCTCAGCCGCAGTGTGGAGATTGACGTGGTTCTTCCCGAAGGCCCGGCGCCGAAAACCGGCTACCCCACCCTGTTCCTGCTGCACGGCCTGACGGACGACCATACCATCTGGCAGCGCCGCACCTCCATTGAGCGCTATACGGATGATTACCACGTTGCCGTGGTGATGCCCACCACCCGCCTGGGCTGGTATTCCAACACCCATGCAGGCGAACGCTACTTTGACTACATTTCCGATGAATTGGTTCACGCCGTGCGCCGCATGCTCCCGGGCCTGTCCCATCGCCGGGAGGACACCTTCGTGGCCGGGCTTTCCATGGGCGGCTACGGCGCCTTGAACTGCGCATTGAAGCGGCCGGACGTCTTTTCGAAGGTTGCCGTCCTCTCCGGCGCGCTGGACGCCACCATCCTGGTGCAGGATCCCATGCCCCTGGGCCGCCCCTTCTGCTGGGAAGATGTGTTCGGCCCGGAGGAGAAGATTCCCGGTTCCGAATACGATCTCTTCCACACCGCCGAAAAGCTTCAGGAAAACCGCCCGGAAGTCTGGATGTGGTGCGGCACGGATGACGGTCTGTTCGATATGAACCTGCGGATGCGCGACCACCTGCGCAAGCTGGGCTATACGCTGACCTTCCATGAATCCCCGGGGGATCACAGCTGGAAATACTGGAACCGGGAGATTCAGAATGTACTGAAATGGATGCTGCCGGGAGAGGAGGATGAGGCATGTCTGTAATTCAGATGCGTTTTTTCTCCGAGGCACTGAACATCTTCACCTCCGCAAATGTCATCCTGCCCCTGCCGCGGGATGCGAAAAAGGAAGTACGTGACCTTCCCGTGCTCACCCTGCTGCACGGCATGGGAGACGGCTACTCCGCATGGCTGCGCAAAACCGCCATCGAGCGCTATGCGCTGGAGCACGGCTTGGCGGTGGTCATGCCCGACGGCGGACTGAGCTGTTATGAAAACATGGTGCACGGCCCCCGCTACCGCGACTACATCACCAAAGAGCTGCCGAAATTCATACTGGATACCTTCCCCGTCAGTTCCGACCGGGAGAAAAACTTCATCGCCGGCTGCTCCATGGGCGGCTTCGGTGCACTGAAGCTGGGCCTTGCCTGCCCGGAAAAATGGAGCATGATCGGCTGCTTCTCCGCCGCTCACTTTGAATACCAGCCCCCGTCCCCCCGCAACCAGGCCATGCTGGCGCGGGTATACGGCGGCAGAATCGAAGAATACGATGCACAGATTGCTGCGGGCGCCCTGGCAGTAAACGCCGGAGAGCTCCCGCTGCGCATCTGGCACAGCTGCGGAGATGAGGATGCACTGAAGCCGAACGCCCTCAAATCCCGGGAATTCTTTGAAGCCCTGCCGGACGGGGCCATCGACTACCACTTCGAAATGCTCCCCGGACAGCACGACTGGGCTCTGTGGGATGAGAGCGCCCACCATTTCCTACAGGCGCTGAATCTGCCCAAACCGGAGGTACGGCTGCTGTGAAGATCGAAGGCATTGTTGTACACGGCAAACACCTGGGCCGCACCATCGGCTTCCCCACCGCCAACCTGCGCGCAGACAGGCGTGAGGGCGAGGGTCCCAACGGCGTATATGCCGCATGGTTCTACGTAGATGGACGCAGACTCCCCTGCATGGTGAACATCGGCCACCACCCCACCCTACCCGAGGGCGGCGAAACCGTGGAGGCGCACATCTTTGATTTTTCTGAAGATATATATGGAAAGGAAGCCGCCCTGGAAACCGTGGCCTTCCTGCGCAGCGAAATCAAATTTCCCTCTGCCGAGGATTTGCGCCTGCAGCTGGAAAAGGATAGAATCACCAGCCGTACCCTGCTGAAAAATGAATAAACGTGTACCTCCCGGCATACATTTCACTGCCGGGAGGTGTTTTTTTGAAGATGAAAACCGTCCGCGTGCGCCGCAGCAACCCGAGCGCCCTGGCTTTGGCGCTGGCGATGATGCTGACGATGCTCTGCGTTTACCTGATTTCCCTGTCCGCACTGCCAGAGGAAAAGACAAACGCCGCAGCCGGGCAGGCTGCTACCACGGCTGAAATCCGCATGGAGGGATTGGAGGCCACCTTCCTGCTCGCCTCCCGCACCTCCAACCAGCTGGAGGCGCGGGTCTTTGCCGCACGCTGCGCAGAAAACGGCAAAGCAGGGCTCATTTTGTCCGACGGCGGGGATTACTGCGTGATTTCGGAAGCGGTCTCCCCCGAAAACGCCGGCACGAATGACCTGCACCTCCAGGCGGATGGCCTGACGCTCAAGCTGCAGGGCTCATCCGGCGATATTGCAGCCGTTTCGGATTCCATCGACTTCCTGCGCGCCCTGGCCACCGAAACCGGCGGATTGGCCTCCTCGGTAGAAAATGGAGATACGGATCTTCCTTCTGTATGCAGCCTGCTGAGTGTCTATCGTACCCGGGGACAGAAAGCACAGGATGCGCTTGCAAAAATCACCGCATCCAACGCCATAACCGACAGGCTGCGCAATTCCGTTCACGCCAGTCTCACCCGCATCGAAAACGCCGTCTCCGAACCGGATACCGGCAAAATAAAACTGATCCACGCCGCAGCATGTGCGGAATGGATCAGCATATTGGAAGAATTCACTACTGCATAGCTCTTCTTACATCAGTTTTTTGGAAATCTTGCGGGCCCGGTTTTCCATGGCGTCCAGTTCGCTCTCCGCCTGGTTGATGCGCTGGCGCACACGCACGATGCCCTCCTGGAAGCGGGTGAATTCCGTGCGCAGTTCATCGAAGAGCTCCAGCACTTCGCCGCTGCGCTTCTCCAGTTCACTGGAGCGGAAGCCCATCTGCAAACTGGTGAGCAGGGCGCACAGGGTGCTGGGGCCCGCGATGAGCACGCGATGCTTCATCTGTACCTTTTCGATGAGACCCGGGCAGCGGGCGGTTTCGGCATACAATCCCTCCACCGGCAGGAACATCACGGCGAAATCCGCCGTCTGGGGCGGACGGATGTATTTTTCAGAGATGATTTTTGCCTGTTCCAGTATGGCGCGTTCCAGCTGGTGCAGGCATTTTTCGCGCAGCTCGCCGTCCCCAGCGGCCTCGGCGTCCACCAGGCGTACATAATCCTCCTGGGGAAACTTGGAGTCGATGGGCAGCAGCGTCACACCCTTTTCCTGGTCCGGCAGCTTCAGGGCAAATTCCACCCGGGTAGCGCTGCCCTCGGGGATAGCGGCGTTTTCGATGTACTGTTCCGGAGAAAACATCTGCAAAAGCACGTTGCGCAGCTGGGCCTCGCCCCATACGCCGCGGGTCTTCACGTTGCCCAGCACCTTCTTGAGGTCGGTTACATTGGCGGCCAGTTCGCGCATTTCGCCGATGCCCTTATGCACATCCGCCAACTGGCCGTTCACCACCCGGAAGGATTCGGTGAGCCGTCCATCCAGCTTCTCCCCCACCATGCGGCGCATTTCGGAGAGCTTTTCATCATTCTGGCGGGTGAGCGCCTCCATGCGGGCGTCCAGCGTGCCGCTGAGCTCCGCCACCTGGCGCATGGAATTGTGCAGGTTCTGGTTCAGGCGCTCCATATCCTGTCCCTGGATTTCATTCTCCCGGCGCAGCATGTTCATCATGCGCTCCCGGTCCCGGCGCATGCGGCGGGACTGGCCGGCAAACAGCACCAGCACGATCACCAATATCAGCAGCAAAACTGCAAATCCGCCAAGGATGAGCATCGTAAATCTATCCGACATAAGTTCTCCTTATCCAAAAGGCTTCCCCGTGCAGGGGAAGCCTTCTTTCATAATTACATTCTCTCGGGGGCTTCCAGGCCGATCAGCTCCAGAGCCTTGCGGATGGTCTGACGGACAGCCTTGGTGAGCAGGATGCGCGCGGCGCGCTCGCCCATATCGTCCACCATGACCTTGTGCTCATAGTAGAACTTGTTGTAAACCTGAGCCAGGTCCACGCTGTATCGGGTGATCATGCTGGGCTCGCTCTTATTGAGGGCGTTCTTCAGTACCTCGGGGAACTGTTCCAGCATGCGCACGACGTCCTGGGCCTCAGGATCGGACAGGGCGGCATAGTTGGGAGCTGCGTCGCATTCACCAGCCTTGCGCAGTACGCTGCAGCAGCGGGCATGGGTGTACATGACGTAGGGGCCGGTCTCGCCGTCGAAGTTCAGGGCGCGATCCCAGTAGAAGTCGATATCCTTGATGCGGTTGTTGTACAGATCGAAGAATACTACTGCGCCGACGCCGATCTGGCGGGCAACCTCTTCCTTGTTCTCCAGGTCGGGGCTTTTTTCGTCCAGGATGGCGCGGGCCTTCTGGATGGCGGTGTTGAGCAGCTCTTCCAGATATACCACGCGGCCTTCGCGGGTGGACAGGGTCTGGCCTTCAAAGGAAACCATGCCGAAGGAGACGTGTTCGCAATCCTTATACCAGTCATAGCCCATCAGCTCCAGAACCTTGAACAGCTGGCGGAAGTGCAGGTTCTGCTGGTAGGCAACCACGTACAGGCTCTTGTCGAAGTTGTAGGTATCCTTGCGGTACTTAGCGGCGGCCAGGTCACGGGTGATGTACAGGGTAGCGCCGTCAGAACGCAGGATCAGGGCCGGAGCCATGCCGTACTCTTCCAGGTCCACGATCTGTGCGCCCTGATCTTCCTTGAGCAGACCCTTTGCCTTCAGGTCTTCAACGATGGGATCCATCTTGTCGTTGTAGAAGGATTCGCCGGCATAGGAGTCAAACTTCACGCCCAGCAGATCGTACACGCGCTCTGCATCCTTCAGGGTGACGGACTTGAACCAGTTGAAGATTTCGAGGGCTTCCGGATCGCCGTCCTCAATCTTCTTGAACCATGCGCGGCCGATATCGTTCAGGGATTCATCTTCCTTGGCTTCGTTGTTGAAGCGCACGTAGAGCTTCACCATCTCGTCCACGCCGCCGTTGGCAACGGTATCGTGGTCGCCCCACATCTTGTATGCGGCGATCATCTTGCCGAACTGGGTGCCCCAGTCGCCCAGATGGTTCACGCCCACTGCGTTCCAGCCGAAGAACTTGTGCAGCTTGTAGAGGGTATTGCCGATCATGGTGGTGGACAGGTGGCCGATGTGGAAGCGCTTGGCGATGTTGATAGAGGAATAGTCCAGAACAACAGTCTTGCCTGCGCCGGAATTATCGCTGCCGTAGGATTCGCCCTGCTCGATCACGGCGCCCACAACCTTTTCGGCGTAGGTGGCGCGGTCGATGAAGAAGTTCAGGTAACCCTTGACGGATTCCACCTTGCCCAGGTAATCGGCGTGGATGTTTGCCGCCAGGGCGTCGGAGATCATCATCGGGCTCTTGCGCAGGGCCTTGGAAAGCTTAAAGCAGGGGAAGGCATAATCGCCCATTTCGGTGTTCGGCGGGATCTCGAGAGCTGCGGCAATGTCTGCGGGCAGCAAGCCGGTCTCGCCAAAGGCGCACTCCGCTGCGGAGATAATTTCATTTGCGATAGAAAGCTTGAAATCCATGTATTTTCACTCCTGTTTCGTTTCAATACGCATACACATCTATTATACCAGATATTTTCCGTTTATAACAGCAAACGGTGGGTTAATTATTCAAATTTCCTATCAGTTGATTTTTTCATCAAAAAAGGGTATTATTTAAGATGAAGTATTATAGCCAAACCAACCGGATTGGAGGAAAAACAATGGCATTTTTCAATGAGTTCAAGAAGAAGTTCAATGAAGCCGCACAATCCGTTACCAGCAAGACCAAGGAAGGTATGGAATTTACCCGCCTGGCCAGCGAAGGCCGCGGCATCAGCAATGAAATCATCACCCTGCACGAACAGATTGGCCGCATCTATGTGGAATCCAAGGGTACGGATACCGAAGCCCTGGCTCCCCTGTGCGCCCGCGTGGAGGAATTGAAGCAGCGCCTGGAGGAACTGGACCGCCAGAAGATGCAAATCAAGAACCAAAACCGCTGCCCCGCCTGCGGTGCAGGCATGAGCAAGGGCGCGCGCTTCTGCTCCAGCTGCGGCCGCCGCATGCCGGACAACAATGCCGAAGAGGAAGCTGCTCCTTCCGTAGAGGACGTAAGCTATTGCCCCGACTGCGGCGCTATGCGCAAGGGTGAGGACGCCTTCTGCGCAGTTTGCGGCCACAACTACAATGCAGCCGAGGAACCGGAAGAGAAGGAAGAGCCGCGAATCATCACCCG
>JAGBAU010000324.1 GCA_017938785.1 Clostridia bacterium | reverse complement strand
TAACCGGGGTGAGGCAGAGAGAGCCTATAATGAAAGAAGAAAACCGTTGCTGTTGCCCCATTTCTCCGTTCATCACCTGCGGCATACATTCTGCACGCGGATGTGCGAGAACACATCCGATACGAATACACTCAAGGTCATTCAGGAAATTATGGGACACGCGGACATTGGAACGACATTGGATGTCTATACCGACTTGACAAGAAAGCAGAAAAAGGAAGCCTTTGACGAGCTTCAGGGGAAGATGGGCTTCATTGTCGGCAGATAGCAATTTACCAGATATTTTACCAGATTTGGAGGGGAAAATGATGCTTTTTGGAATTTGCGAATCTATATATTGTGTTAAAGATTGTAAGCGAAATACTATATATTGTGTATTCCGACAGCATCCGCGATGTGCTGCTGTTCCCCACGATGAAGCCCGTCTGATTCAAAACCGTGTGTTTTCAGGGGATTTAAGTCACAAATAAGCCCAGGCTTACATCAGTTCTGATAGAGAATGAGACGGAAACTCCGCGAAAAATGCCCCGCCTTTTTAGGCGAGGGCATTTTTATAGATGATAATTCTGGCTTTCGAGCATCCTTAAAACAACCCTGAAGCCAGAAAGCCTTTATGGCATAAGTAAGCCCCTGTTCATTTTCAAATGAACAGGGGCTTATACTTGCTTGATCAGGCGTTAAAGGACAGGTTCTCTACGTGCATATAGCCGTATTTGCTTTCATAGGCGATCAAGGCCCAGCCCGTAGCGGCATTGTAAGAGAGAACTTCAACCTCCAGCTTGGCCGGCGCATACATGTAGATGGATGCGTTATCCATGGAGGAGATGTGCACCTTTGCGCCAACGGCGTCTGCATCGGCGACAACCTTTGCCTTGGCGGCGGGTGCATCTTCCAGCGTACGCTGGGACAGAACGACGGCTTCCTCATCGTCCATGTCGCCCTCCCAGAACTCCAGGTAGGAGCTCATCAGATAGGCAACCTGGCCGTTGTAGATGGCCTGGGTCCATTCGTCATCCTTACTCAGAACACGCATCTGTGCGCCGTTTGCAGCCATGTCCAGAATGGCGGCGTCGGAGGAGGGCTCAGCGCGCAGGTTCAGCTTGATATCTTCATCGCCGGTATTCACGGTGGCGTACTGAACAGTGGTTTCATGGAGGTAATCCATGGTTACGCCGCTTTCACGGCTCTTGCGGATTTCCTTCAGCAGGGCAGTGTTGCTGGAGGAGATGTTCTGCACGGAGGTGCCCAGGATGAAGCTGTTTCCGTTGCTGGAGGAATACTTCATGGTGAACAGGGTTTCGTATTCGGGATTGGCAAGGTACTTTTTGAAGATGTAGCCGATCTTGCCGTCGCATACGATCTGCGCCCATTCACCCTTGACGTTCAGGACCATGATGCGCTCGCCAATCTTCACAAGACCTGCGCGGTTGGATTCGGTATCGGGCTTTGCGCGCACGTTGATGTTGGCCTTGGCGTTCAGGGTGCCGTAGACCACCTCTTCAGTCACCTGCTCGGCAGTGAAATCCGTGCCGACTTCGGTGCGGATCTTCTTGAGCACATAGTAGATGGCGTGCTGCACCTCGGGAGAGGCCACGCCATTCTGCGTCATGCCGCAGAGGCGCTGGAAATTGGCCACTGCTTCGGCAACTTCGGTATCGTAAATGGTATCGATGGGACCCTGGTAAATGCCCAGCTGCTGAAGGGCTTCCTGCAGCTTTTCAACAACGGGGCCGCTCTGGCCTTCGGAAACGGTGGTTTTGCCGGTCAGTACGGGGGCGCTGTCGGAGAAGATGACATCCTTCAGCGCTGCGGAACAGATGCCGGTGGGCAGAAGGCCCAGATCCCTCTGGAGGCTTACGATGGAATTGATGGTATCGTTGTCGTAGATACCGTCGATTTTCTTGGTGTAATAGCCCAGGTCATTCAGGCGATGCTGCAGATCCTCAACGTCGCTGCCGGCGCAGCCCTGACCCAGATCGGCGGCGCTGATTCCGAGAAATTCGGAATAGCTCTTGTCCATGCCCTGGATATAGGTTCCCTGGTTGAACAGCAGTGCGCGCAGGTTATCGTTCTTCACGCCGCTGCGGTAAATTCGGACATAGGTGCCCCTCAGGCATTCCTTTGCAATGAATTCGGCGTCTTCCACCTGCAGGCGGATACAGCCGTGGGAAGCCGGATTGCCAAACTGCTTGAGGCAGGTTTCGTTCATCGCACCATCGACGTTGTCGTCAAAGGGAATGGAATGGAAGAAATATGCATAATAGATCTTCGTGGCATATTTTACCCAGGTATAGGCGTTGGGCATCCAATACCACTCGGTACGCTCATCGTCACGCTCCTTGGCAGGCATCATCCATTCGCCGGTGGGGGTCTTGTCACCGATGCCGGCAGAGCAGAGCATCTGTCGGGCAATGGAGTTATCCTTGCTGTTGAAGACGGTAACGATCTGGTTGGTCAGATCCACCTCAATGTAGTAGGGCATACTGTATGCCATGGCAGGTACGGGCAGTGCGCCCAGCATGAGCACAAGAATGAGCAGAACGGCCAGGGTTTTCTTCAAAGACATACTTTGTCCTCCAATACCATTGTGACAGGTCATAAACCTACATTGTATATTTTAAAAGATAGTATTGAGACTTGTCAAGGCAACTGTTTTGCGGCAATTTTATAATGTAGTAAAAAAATTATGCCCGGCGAAAAAACCGGGCATGGAATGCATAAATAGTGAAGGAAAATGCAGAAAATCAGTTTCTTCCTGCGTCCTGCATACGAATGCGGTACTGGCGCGGCGTGGTGCCCTTATACTTGCGGAACTGCTTGATAAATGCGCTGGAATCGGAGAAGCCGCAGTGCACGGCCACCTCCGCCACGTTCATGTCGGCGCCGGCCAGGAACTGCGCTGCACATTCGATGCGGTAGTAGTTCAGGTAATCGATGGGGGAACGGTGCACGATGGTGCGGAAGTAACGGCAAAAATACTTGGGCGAAAAGCCGGTCAGCTTAGCCAGGGTATCCAGGGAGATGTGCTGGCCGTAGTGCTGTTCGATGTATTCCAGAGCGGGCTTAAGCTGCTCTGCCTTCTGCCAGGTGCGCTCGGAAACGGTACGCAGCTGGGCGCCGCCTATATTCTGCTGCTGACAATGGAGGAAACCGAATACGGCGCTGAGCATCTCAATGCTGCGGCCTTCGAAATCCATAGCGGTTTTAAACAGGCGGTCCACGGCCGCCTTGAAGGCGGGATCGGCTTCAATTTTACTATTTTTCAGGAAGATGCTATTGCGCAGCAGGGGCATAAGGGCGCTGCGGCAGGATTCCAGGGCGGGCGTAAGCGCCTGGGGATCGTACACGATGCACTCGTACACGCAGTTTTCCGGCTCGCCGCCGTGAACTACGCCGCCGCCGATGGTGAGAAGATCGCCCGATTCTGCAACCAGTTCATCATCGTCCAGATAGAAGCGCATTTTGCCGCTGATGATGCGGATAATCTCGCTTTCCTTGTGCCAGTGCATGGGCATGCGGTAGCGGGGATAATCCTCGTCCACGGGATAATATGCCAGGGGAAAGTCGCCCGTGCGGTGCTGGATTTGTTCATGGTAATTCAGGTAATGCATGTGCATACCTCCGTTTCGTGACTGGTGAATATCCGACTATTTTCTGTGATTATACCACAATACAGGGCGCTATATCAATGTTATATTGTGATTAAATAGCGAAACAATACGTAACATTTCGCACATAGAATTAACAGGAGGAGATACTTATGGCAAAGAACAGACTCATCGGCGATTATCCGGTAATCGGCATTCGCCCGACCATCGATGGCCGCCGCGGACCCCTGAAGGTACGCGAATCCCTGGAAGAGCAGACCATGGGCATGGCCCAGGCCGCAAAGAAGCTCTTTGAGGAAAACCTGTGCTATTCCAACGGCGAACCCGTAAAGGTTATCATCGCCGACACCACCATCGGCCGCGTTGCCGAGGCTGCTGCCTGCGAAGATAAGTTCCGCAAGAACAACGTCGCCATCACCCTGACCGTTACTCCCTGCTGGTGCTATGGTTCCGAAACCATGGACATGGACCGCAACACCATCAAGGGCGTTTGGGGTCTGAACGCCACCGAGCGTCCCGGCGCTGTATATCTGGCTTCCGTTCTGGCAAGCCACGCCCAGAAGGGCCTGCCGGCCTTCGGCATCTATGGCCACGATGTTCAGGATGCAGACGACGGCACCATCCCCGCTGACGTTGAAGAGAAGCTGCTCCGCTTTGCCCGCGCCGCAGTTGCAGTTGCCACCATGCGCGGCAAGTCCTACCTGCAGATCGGTTCCCAGTGCATGGGTATCGGCGGCTCCATCATCGACCAGAAGTTCATCGAAGAATATCTGGGCATGCGCGTTGAGTCCGTGGACGAAGTTGAAATCATCCGCCGCATGACCGAAGGCATCTACGATGAAGCTGAATTCCAGAAGGCCCTCAAGTGGACCAAGGAATTCGCCATCGAAGGCTTCGACAAGAACCCCGAGTTCCTGCAGCGCGACCGCGCCCGCAAGGATCAGGATTGGGAGTTCGTCGTCAAGATGTACTGCATCATCAAGGACCTGATGAACGGCAATCCCAATCTGCCCAAGGGTTGTGAAGAAGAAATGGTTGGGCACAATGCCATCGCAGCCGGCTTCCAGGGCCAGCGTCAGTGGACCGACTTCTATCCCAACTGCGACTTCCCCGAGGCTCTGCTGAACACCTCCTTCGACTATGACGGCGCTCGCGAGCCCTACATCCTGGCCACCGAGAACGACGTTCTCAATGGTCTGGGCATGCTGTTCATGAAGTTGCTCACCAACAAGGCTCAGATGTTCGCAGACGTGCGTACCTACTGGAGCCCCGAAGCAGTTAAGCGCGTTACCGGCTATGACATGGAAGGCAAGGCCGCAGCAAACGGCGGTATCATCCACCTGATCAACTCCGGCGCATGCTGCCTCGACGCCAACGGCCAGGCCCGCGAAGCCGACGGCACCCGCACCATGAAGAAGTGGTGGGAAGTGACCGAGGAAGACCAGAAGGCCATCATGGCAAACACCACCTGGAACTATGCTGACGCAGGCTACTTCCGTGGCGGCGGATATTCCTCCCGCTTCATAACCGATTGCGAAATGCCCGCTACCATGATCCGCCTGAACCTGGTGGATGGCCTCGGCCCGGTGCTGCAGATCGCTGAAGGCTGGACCGTTGAGCTGCCCGAAGAGGTTACCGATACCCTGTGGAAGCGCACCGACTACACCTGGCCCTGCACCTGGTTCGCACCCCGCTGCGACGGCAAGGAAGGCTCCGCTTTCAAGACCGCTTACGATGTCATGAACAACTGGGGCGCAAACCACGGCGCTATCAGCTATGGCCACATCGGCGCTGACATCATTACCCTGGCTTCTATGCTGCGCATCCCGGTTTGCATGCACAACGTGCCCACCGAGAAGATCTTCCGTCCCGCCGCCTGGAATGCATTCGGTATGGACAAGGAAGGCGCAGACTATCGTGCCTGCTCCACCTACGGCCCCTTCTACAAGAAGTAATTTCGCCCCGAAGCTAACAAAAGGCACCCGAAAGGGTGCCTTTTATCAGTTTCGGG